>JARRNV010000190.1:0-2761 GCA_037384685.1 Sulfurimonas sp. | reverse complement strand
CAAAGTAATCCAAGATACTTACGACATGTTTAGTCATGATGTTGCCGATGCTAGAGGACTTGATTTTAGCAAAAGAGACACCTATGCAAATGCGCACATATTTACTGCTTCTCAAGCACAAAAAGTTGGTCTTGTAGATCATCTGGGTGTTGAAATTGATGCAAAAAACGAATTAGTGCAATTAAGTGGAGTAAAAGATCCTATTTGGAATCAAGAAGATAAGTTTGAAAAATTGATCAAAAAACTTTCAACATCTACTGCTGTAGCTCTATATACTTACTTTCCGAAGATCTCTTTACAATAAAGAGATCTTTTTTAAATTTCTCTTTTTTGTAAAACCTTCGCCGAAATAACTACTTCATCACTTTGTGCTTCAAACTCTTCATCTACACTTAGTGAACTGAGTTCAATTACTTTATTAACTTGAGATATTTGAGCAAATCCTTTTTTCCGTTTTAATTTCGGATGATTAGACTCTAACATCTTTTGTAAATTAAGAACTTGATCTTTATATCTGTTTAATTTATTCTCAATGGTCTGTGGAAATCTTTCTAAAATATTTTTCACTTTGACATCATAATTTTCCATTTTATATGCAATTGTTTGGTTAAATCTCTCTTGCAAATTTTCAATGCTTTGTTTATAAAGTGTCAACTTTCGATCAACTGAGTGTTGTGCAAATGACTTTTGTAAGTGCTGCAGTTCTTGCGATCTATTAAAAACTTTTTGTGAGATTGTTTGCGTGAACTGATTTGAAAGGGAATCTATATATTGAAACAATTCATTTTCATCAGGCAAGATCATCTCAATTGCCGCACTCGGTGTCGGAGCTCTTACATCTGCCACGAAGTCAGATATTAAATAATCTATCTCATGACCAACTGCTGAGACTATAGGAGTATTTGCTTCATATATTGCATCTGCGACGATCTCTTCATTAAAAGCCCATAAGTCTTCTATGCTTCCACCGCCACGACCTGTAATAATTAGATCATACCCCAGTGAATCAACTTGCTTGATCGTAGATGCAATCGAAAAAGCGGCATTTTCACCTTGAACAAGTACATCGTAAATGTCTATACTTATGTTTCTATAACGTTTATTGGCAACTCTAAGCATATCTTGCAGGGCTGCACCCGTTGCAGATGTAATAAAAGCAATTTTTGAAGGAAATTTTGGAAGCTGTTTTTTTCTCTCAGGAGCAAAATAGCCTTTCTCAGAGAGTTTTTGTTTTAACTGCTCATACGCTAAAGCAAGTGCTCCCTGTCCTGATGGTTCGATCATAAAACAATTTATTTGATAAGAACCTCGTGGTTTGTAAACAGATACGGCACCATCAACTAAAACTTTTAGTCCCTCTTCTAAACGAAACTTGAGTTTAGTTGCATTACCTCGAAACATGACACAGCTAATAGCTGAATCTTGATCTTTTAAAGTAAAGTAAATGTGTCCTGAATTATGAAAGGTAATGCGGGAGAGTTCACCTTCTACAAAAACTCTTTCAAAACTACTTTCCAGTAAGCTTTTGATCTGTTCATTTAGTGCAGATACAGAAAGAGTATTCATAAAAAGACCTCTATTTTTTTCTCGCTATAAAAAGTGTTGAGATATCCATAGAAAAACTTTGTGTGTATAGCATCTCAAATCCAGCTTTTTGTAGTTCATCTTGCATTCCGGCAACTGTTACAAAACTCTCAATCGAATCCGGTAGATATGTATACGCTTCTAAATTTTTTGAAATAGCACCACCAACATACGGTAAGATTTTATGCATATAAAAATCTCTGATTTTATCTTTGAGCGTTTTTTTATCTTGTTTCATAAATTCTAATATTACTACAAGTCCACCTTGTTTCAACACACGATTAAATTCATAAAAAGCCTCTTGACGCTGCACAACATTACGAATTCCGTATGTAATACTGACAATATCTGCTTTCTCATCTTCGAGTGGAATTTCAGTAGCTTTTGCTATATGGTAATGAAAATCTGGAAATTTTTGACGTGCTACATCAACCATTCCGTTTGATGGATCAACTCCGATAATCTCTTTTATTGCAATATTGGCTTTTGCTGCTTGTTTTTGCCAGTGTCCCATCATATCACCTGTCCCACAAGCGACATCTATAATTCTGTCTATCTCTTTTTTAGCAAGATATTCATATACAAGATCACAAGCTTTCTTTCTCCAAGCAATATCTACACCCATACTCATAACACGGTTTGCCGTATCGTAAGTTGAAGCAATATCATCAAACATTGAAACAATTTTTTCTTGTTTTTCCATTAAACTATTTCCCTTTTCTTTTCATCCATAATATTATATCTTTGCCGACTTTATCTGTATTTAAAATCTCAAACTCTTCATCGATATTTGTAAATACTCTTTTTCCATCCAGTTTTGGTGCAATATAACAAAGATAGAGATCAACAAACTCTTTTGTGAGATTATAGAGTGTATCACCACCCTCAATCATAATATTTTTATATTTATCTAACAGTGCAAAATTATCTTCAATATACACTTTTCTATTTTCTACATTAAAGAGTGGTATTGTCTTGTCAAACTCTTTTTGTTTTGAAATTATCAAAATATCTGGAGCTTTTCCATTAACAAGTCTTGCATCAAGTGTTGGTCGATCGATTCTTACTGTATTACCGCCTATAACCAAAAGATCACATTTATCACGCATAGCATGAACTTGCTTTTTTGACTCGTTTGAGCTAATTACCCCATCATCAAAAGTGCCGTTTAACCTCT
>JARRNV010000189.1:0-3233 GCA_037384685.1 Sulfurimonas sp. | reverse complement strand
TTCTTTGGACCTCCGGGACTTGGAAAAACTACTTTAGCCCTGATCATTGCTAATGAGATGAACTCAAGCATTAAAGTAACAGCAGCACCAATGATCGAAAAAAGTGGTGATCTTGCTGCAATTCTTACGAACTTGGAAGAGGGTGATATTCTATTTATAGATGAGATTCACCGTCTTTCACCTGCTGTTGAAGAGATACTCTACTCTTCGATGGAGGATTATCGTATAGATATTATTATAGGAAGTGGACCTGCTGCACAAACTGTTAAAATCGATCTTCCCCGTTTTACTTTAATAGGTGCTACAACTCGTGCAGGAATGCTTTCAAACCCATTACGCGATCGATTTGGAATGAACTTTCGTATGAACTTTTATACACCCCAGGAGCTTGCAAAAATAATTGCACAGGCTTCAAGAAAACTCGATAAAGAGATCGTACATGAAGCAGCATTAGAGATTGCAAAAAGAAGTCGTGGTACACCGCGTATAGCACTTAGACTACTTCGTCGTGTGAGAGATTTTGCCGATGTTGCCGATGAGATGAACATTACTATTGAGACAACGCAGTATGCACTTGATGAACTAGGGATCAATTCACACGGGTTTGATGAGATGGATATAAAGCTTTTAAATCTTTTAGTTAGCTCAAAAGGTAAGCCGATGGGACTTAGTACAATCGCAGCTGCTCTTAGTGAAGATGAGGGAACGGTTGAAGATGTGCTTGAGCCTTATTTAATAGCAAACGGTTACTTGGAGCGGACAGCTAAAGGGCGACGTGCTACACGTGCAACTTATGATGTTTTAAATATGGACTATGTAAATTCAGACGGGACTTTATTTTGAAATACAAAAAAATCTATATCTTTTTCGGGCTAAACTTTATAGATAAAGTTTGCTCTTACAAAGGATTTTTTCTATGAAACCACAATACTTTATTGCTATTTTATTCGCCACTGCTTTGTACTGGATGTATCTTTTGTATGCTCCTTATTTGACGGCAATTACGATTGCTGCACTTTTAGCGATCTCAACATCAAATATTCAAAACTACTTAGAGAAACGGTTTAGATCTAAACTTGCCGCTTCATTTGTTTCAAGTTTACTATTAGCTGCTTTGTTTTTTGCTCCACTGGGATATTTTTTAACAACTTTAACATTACAATTAAATAATCTTGAAGCAGATACAATTAAAAAAGTTGAAGATTATGTTCGGGAGTTGATCGATAACCCTCCAACGTATTTGCTCTTTTTTAAGCCTTATATCGCAGGTGGATTACAAGATTTGGATGTAAATGCACTTACCGCCGGTGCTATTAAAATTGCAGGAAAGTTTGGAACTGTCTCGGCAGGATTTTTAAAGAATGCTTTTTTAGTGATTGTTTTTTATTTCTTTGCTCAGTATAACGGCGCGGCGATTGTTTCATTTTTAAAACGTGTTGTACAGATGTCTTCGGAAGACGGGACACTTCTTTCTCGTGAGCTTTCATCTGTTATGAGTGTCGTGTTTTATTCAATTATCACCACAGCTATGTTTGAGGGTGCACTGTTTGGTATTGCGATCTCATTTATAGGCTACAACGGTCTGCTTTTTGGAATTATGTATGGTTTTGCATCACTTGTTCCTGTAGTTGGCGGGATCATAATGTGGTTACCGTTTATGTTGTATGAGTTTTCAATAGGTAATAGTTTTAATGCTTGGTTTATAGCGATCTATTCTATAGTCGTAATCTCTATTGTTGCAGATACATTTGTAAAACCGATAATTATTAAAGAGATCAACTTAAAACTACTCAATGAGGATGATGCTAAGCTAAATGAACTTGTAATATTTTTTGCAATAATCGCCGGACTTACAACATTTGGTTTTTGGGGTATGATTTTGGGTCCTGCGATCACTGCATTTTTCTTAACTATTTTAAAACTTTTTGAAGCGCGAACTGCTGAGTGTGAAAGAAAAGATATTATTGTAGAGGATTAATCTTTTTTATAGATTTCAGGATAATCCTCTTTAAACCTTCTATGGAGCCAAAACCAAGGTTCCGGATTTTTAAGTATCTCTTTACTTAGCCAATCTGTCTGCATCTGTGTTGAGATTCTTATATCCTCTTTTTCATCATCTGTTTTTGGCGGAATAATTTCATCGTAAAGTTTGATTGTAAAGTTTTCATCATCTTCTGTATGAATAAGTCCGGGAATAAGTGCAGCATTAAACTTTCTTGCAAAATAGGCGGTTGTTTGGATCTGACCCATTTTATGCCCTAAAAATTCAGCTTCAATGGCTTCTTTTTTATTTACATTTGTATCTATTAATATTGCCATTGCACCACCGCTACGAAGTGTTTTTAACATCGCTTTCATAGCACCGTGACGCTCAGCATAGCTCATTTTCCATTTTTGACGTGATGAGAGAAGATAGTTTTCAAAATAAGGGTTTTTCATCTTTTTGTAGACAATTAAAATAGGCTCAACACCAAAACTAATAGCTCGACCTGCTAACTCCCATGAACCGTAATGTCCTGTTACAAAAATAATGGGACGTTTTTCCTGTTGTGCTTTTTGAACAACTTCTAGGTTTTCAAATTTTACTTTTTGCATAACCTCTTGAGGGGTGTAATAACGACTCTCCATTGTATGCATAAAGTTAAGCATCATCTGTTTAAAAGAACGGCGTTTGATCTTGTCTATAAACTCTGGCGAGACATTATCTCCGTAAACAAATTTTACATTTTGCTCTACAACTCTACCGTATCTTTTACTCACATAGTATGCAAATGTGCCATTAAAATTTTTTCAAAAGCTAAAAAGAGGTAAAAACCGATTAGTTGCATAAGAGTTCCTTTGCTTTTTCAACAACTTTTTCGTATGGAATCTCCCGAATCGAAAAATCGTTTTTATCAATTTTTAGAATATTTACATCTGATGGTGATTTGATCCCGATATTTTTCGGTGTTTCATAGATCATTCTTTTTGTTGTCGGACCTAAAAGGGTAATAGATGGAATGTTTTGCGCCCATGCCATATGAGTTGGCCCAGTATCATTTCCTATCAGAAGATCAAGATGGGATACGAAAGAGATAAGCTCATCAAGTTCCATCTTTGGTGCTAGGGTTGCATATTCAGAGTTTTCTACAATCGATTCGGCAACCTCTTTTTCTTGTTCGCTTCCCCATATTATGTAGACTTGTTCTTTGAGTGCATTACACACCTCTACAACTTTTTCTTTAGGGAATATT
>JARRNV010000188.1:0-2813 GCA_037384685.1 Sulfurimonas sp. | reverse complement strand
AAAACAAGATATTAGCGGTGTTTTAGGTGAAAAGCTTGATGAATTAGCTAAGCTTTCAAAACATTATGTTGGTGCGATAGGTGGCGTTATGCCAAATGATCAGTTTAATTATGTAACGTATCATGTAATTGGAAGCGGATTGATTAAATGAATATAGAGATAGTTTCTATTGCAAAAAAAGAGCGTTCGATCTACGATCCTCTTTATAAAGAGCTAACAAAAATGATTTCACGATTTGCAAAAGTGAGTGATACTGAAATTTTCAACAAAGATGTAACAAAAGCACACACCATCTCACCGGAGGCCTCACAAGAGGCTTATACAAAGGTTTTAGAACCTTATATAAGTAAAAGTTTTACGATAACTTTGCATCCTAATGGAAAATTAATCGACAGTTTTGAATTTAGTAAGCTTTTAAATGATAAAATGTCGGTTAAATTTTTCATTGGAGGGGCTTACGGCTTTGAAGATGAGTTTTTGAAAAAAAGTGATGCAGTTATAAGCCTAGGTAAAATAACTATGAGTCATAAGATAGCTAAGGCAGTTTTGCTAGAACAGATTTATAGAGGTTTTACTATACTTAATAATCATCCATATCACAAATAAAAGGGAAATAGGTCAGTGCAAGCAAGTGAATTAGAATTCTTTAAAGAGATACTACAGAGTCGCAAAGAGCAGATTGAAAAAAATATCAGTGGTGTAAATAGCGAACTTGACGGGTTAAGTGCTTTAGAGTTAAATGATGAAGGTGATCACGCTTCAGTCAACAACAATTCAATGGTAGAGAGTGCGATCGTACAGCAACAACAAAAAGAGTTAGGTGAGATTGAAGTTGCTCTAAGAAAGATAGCAAAAGGTGAATATGGCATCTGTGAAATGTGTGAAGATGACATTGGATTTCAAAGATTAAAAGTAAAACCTCATGCTATATATTGTATAGATTGTAGAGAAATAGTAGAAAAGTCTAAAAAATAAAGGATTGAAAATGATGTACATAAAAAGATATACAATAGCCTCTTTAATATGGATGGCATTAGTTGGTTGGTATGTGTATGCATATGTAACGCAAGATAGTTTTTCAGTAAACTTATTTGGAAATACGTTACCAGCTATAACTATTGCTTTATTGGTTATTGTTCCTATCTTTGTATTGTATATTGCGAGTACGGCACATATGTGGTTTTACTCTCTAATCCATACTTTTAAAGATCGTAAATATCAAAAAGATTATGAGAAGATTATCGATGCTATATCTGATGCATATTTGCAAAAAACGGAAAGACATAATGAGTATAAAACACCAAGATATAAACTGCTTGGTATGTTATTAGAAAACACTGCTCTTTTACCGTTAAAAGATATAGCAGGAAAAACAAATAACGAAAAACTAGACACTATTTTAGGAATTTTAAATAAAATCAAAAGCGGTGAAGTTGTAGATCTAAAATCGTATGGTCTGCAAGTAGACAATGAGCTTGTAATCGCAAACAAAAGAAACAAATATAAAAACGGTCTTATTTCAGCTGAAACTATTTTAGGTAATACGGCTAAATATGCAGATGTATTATGTAAAGAGGTTTATGTGGACTTTGTTAAGTCTGCATCTCTAGATGATATTGAAAAACATAAAAAATTTATGTCTGAAGAGGCGCTAAATATTGTTTTTGCACGTATCAATGCAGATGAAAATAGATTAGAAGTACCAAATGATAAATTAATAGAACTGATGAAGTTATTAGATCTAGATAAAACAAAACTGATTAATATTTCAAGAACACTTTCAAAAAGCAGTATGATTCCGGAACAAAGAATGAAACTTTTTGAAACGTTAATAGAAACAAATGAAGCTGCTATGGATGCTTATCTGTATACTCTTTACGATTTAGAGATGTTAGCACCTGCAAACGATATTTTAAATGTTGCTTCACAAGATGAGTATTTAAATTTTAGAGCATACAGCGCACTAAGAGAGTGTGGCAAAAACTTCCATATAGATATGTTTATTTAGTTAGTTGAATGTCACAAACATTATCTTTTGAAAATCCCATCTATGTACTAGCCCCTCTTGCGGGGTTTACAGACCTCCCTTTACGAAGCGTAGTTAAAAAGTTTGGAGCAGATCTTACTGTAAGTGAGATGCTGAGTTCCAATGCTTTAGCGCACGGATCGCAAAAAACACTTCATATGCTTCAAAAATCCCCTTTAGAAGATCCTTATTCGGTTCAAATTGCAGGAGCCGATACAGAGATTGTTCGTCAAGCGGTAGAGATACTTAATGAACAAGAGGGAATTGATATAATTGATTTAAATTGTGGTTGTCCGGTTCCAAAAGTTGTAGGACATGGAAGTGGAAGTTCACTGCTACTTGACCTTCCTTTAATGGGGAACATTATTAAAACTATAAAAGACACTTCAAATAAATCTATGACATCGGTAAAAATCCGTCTTGGATTTGAAGAAAAAAACCACGTAGATATTGCAAAAATAGTAGAGGATAGTGGAGCTGATTTTTTAGCAGTTCATGGACGAACTCGTGCGGGAAAATTTAAAGCTCCAGTTGATTACGATGCCATTGCAGAGATTAAAAAAGCGGTAAAAATTCCCGTTATTGCCAATGGTGATATAGACTCATATGAAAAAGCAAAGTGGGTGCTAGAGCATACCGGTGCAGATGGTGTAATGATTGGACGTGGAGCAGTTGGAGCTCCTTGGATATTTCATCAGTTAAAAACAGGAAGTGAGTATATAGCACTTTCATTGAAGCATGAGATCATTATTGAACATTATGACAAGATGATCGAGTTTTATGTTTC
>JARRNV010000187.1:0-2831 GCA_037384685.1 Sulfurimonas sp. | reverse complement strand
CTAGTCCTAAAGATTATTCTGTCAATAATTTATAAATTTCCTCCACATTATTGCATATATTGTTTTGTTTTTCCATTAAGAAACTATCACGAACTTTGAATTTACTAGAATGAATTTTTGCACTGACGATATTAATCCCTAACTGCTCAAATTTATGCATCACATAAGCAAGTAATCCTACTTGATTTTTTGTTTGTATATTTATTTCAGCATGTGTAAGAGAATGTTCACAATCTATAGTAATATCAGACTCTTTTATCTCCACATCACGTAGTTTCACTTCTTTAGACATATCAAAAGCATCATCAAGAACTTGAACGATATCATCAATTACACTCTCATCTGCTTTTTGAGTAAACTCTATTTTAAAATATTTTACATCATCAAAGAGTGTAAATATTTCCATTGAAGCTACGTCAAAGTGACCTAGAGTCGACAGAAGATACCCTACATTAAGAGGTTGCTTTCTAAAGATCTCAATTGAAAGAGATTTTTGATTAAAAATGTTGAAAGTATATTTTTCTGTTTCTCTTGCTTGTAGTGCAATATCGATAATGCGTTGGGGTGTGTTCTTAAAGAAAAACAGATTTGATACGACTGAGAATATTTTATTTTGCAGAAATTTTGGAAGCTCTTTAAATTCAGAAAGATTTTTTACCCTTTTTTCTATAATTACACGTTTTTTTGCATCGGTAATTCTTTCTTTGTTTTGTGCCACTTCTAAAGCATTTGTATAGAGTTCATAAAGAAGTTTTGAGCTGAATGTAGTGTATGTATGACCACCAATACCATCAACACCATTTATATCGGCATAAGTAAGAACATATAAAAGTTTTAGATTTTTTTCATCTACAATGTTTGACATAAATTTATAAAGCGTTTTTTCATTATGTATGTTGTCTTTAAATGCGACAGAACTCATTAAGATATGGTGTTTTACTAAAGTGATAGCTCTTACGGTTAAGTCTGGATCAAAATGCATTTTCTTTGCAAATTCAGCTATAAGTTTTGCTCCAACTTCACTGTGATCTTGTTTTCGTCCTTTTCCGGTATCGTGCAATAACACCGTCACTTTAAGTAAAAGCTTCTCTTTTTCATCCATTTGTTCATATAACTCTTTTATAAAAGGTTCTTGAATATTCTCAAGAGCCTCTATACATTTGACAGAGTGAAGATCGACAGGGTAGTGATGGTAACCGTCAAACTGCGGTAAATGGAGTACTTTTTTAAAGCTCGGAAAAAGTTCATGTAAAATGCCCGCATCATAGAAAAGCTTTAAAAAAGAGTATATATGTTTTTTCTCTAAGAGTCTTTTAATCAATGTATACGTTTTTTGACGCAATGGATGAGCTATTGTTGTGTAGGTAAATTGATTTAAAAAACCTGCATCGTATTTATAATCTTTATCTTCTAGGTTGATCAGAAGTTCTAAAAGTTCGTTTATTGGTCGTGGAGTTAGGTTATAAGAGGCAAAAAGGCGTCCATTGTATTCATAGATCCCTTTTTGTAAACGTTGTTTTCTAAATATAGATACGTTAGAGCTTTCATAAATGAAGCTGCGCACCATTTTTTTAACAAATATTTGTGTGAAATTATTTACACGCCAACCGGCTTCTAAAACTTTGGATGATAATTTTTTATGGTCAGAAAATCCAAGTAGTTCTGCAACTTGTGGAATATGTTCTAGGCGTAAAGTGTCTTCTTGTTTCGAAGTGATTAAGTGTAAAGCACTTCTAACGCGAAATAAAAGCTCAAGTGCTATTCGGTATTCTTTATACTCTTCATCAGTAAAAAGTTCACCACTTAATTCTCTGGCAGATTCAACACCGTAAATTGTTTTTGCAACCCAAAAAATCAGTTGTGCATCACGCAGTCCACCAACACCTTCTTTAATATTTGGTTCCATAGAGATGGAAAATCTTCTTCTTCTTTGCTGAGCTTCTTCAATTTTACTCAGTATAAACTCTTTTTGGTTGTAGTGGCGCATCTTAGAAAGTTCACGACTTGTAGCATGCCAAGTAAAAGAGGAACCGCATATAAAACGACCTTCAAGAAGTGCAGTTTTTATAGTAATATCCTCATTTGAAGCTTTGAAAATATCTTGTACTTCATGGACACGATGTCCAAGTTTTAATCCAGCGTCAAGTGCTAAATAAAACAGCTTTTCAATGATAAGTTCTGAGTTATATCCGTGTACATCTTCATATACAATGAGTAGATCAATATCGCTGTGAACACAAAGCTGTTCACGCCCATAGCTTCCCAGTGCGACTATAGCAATAGGGATTGAACTTCTCATTGGAAGATAATTTCCAAAGGTACGACGAAGTACGGTTTTGTACATTAGTTCTATAATTGAGTCCAATTTTTTTGTATGACGCACCAAAAAATCTTTTCCCTGATTTTTTTCAAAAAGCTCATGCAATGAATCTTTATACTCTTTTATGTACTGTTTAAAAAGTTTTGAAAGTTCAAAATCTGAACCGTTTTTTTCTATGATGTCTTCAATTTGTAATAATATATCCATAGTTTTATTATATATAAAAATTTGCTATAATCACTTAAAAAATTGGATAAAAATATGACAATTACAAAAAGAGTGACTTTTAGAGCTAAAGAGGGCTGTGAAGAGAAGATGAAAGAGCTTCTTGCAGCTATGGTAAAACCAAGTAAAGCAGAAGATGGCTGTCTGTTTTATGAAATAGTGCAGTACCAAAACAATCCAAGAAAGTTTATGGCAGTAGAAACTTGGGCGGATGAGGCAGCACTTGACGGACATAAAGCTTCAGCACATTATGCGATCTATAAATCCTCCTATGAACCGTATTGTG
>JARRNV010000186.1:0-2837 GCA_037384685.1 Sulfurimonas sp. | reverse complement strand
GTTGCAGTGAAAAAAGAGGAGCTTACTTCTGAGCAAGCGTATGAATTAGCTTGTGGTAGATGTCATGCTAACCATTATGCAGGATGGACACAACTAGGTGAAAAACCGGCATTCAAAAAAGAGCAAGATGAGTTAAAATACAAAGCTGATGTACTTGACTACCAAGATAGTTTAAAAGCATATATGGGTAAACTTCCACCGGATTTAAGTATCTATATCCGTTCACGTGGTGCACACTATATCGAGACTTTTGTTGAAAACCCACAAAACTACCTAAAAGGTACTGCAATGCCACGTGTTGGTGTTAACGAACACGCAATGGAAAAAGTGATCGAGTATCTTGAAGATTCTGGTGATGCTAAACGTCATGAAAGAGTTGAAGTTGGTAAAAATGTAATGATTTATATCATTATCTTCGCAATTTTCGCTATTCTTTGGAAGAAAGCTATCTGGAAAGACCTTCATTAATTAGAAACTAAAAGGAAGTACTTCCTGTTAGTTCGCTTAGACCGCTCGGGTCACTGAAGCTTTGCCCTTTCGGGCAAGAATTATTCACTTTTAATTTGTGAAAAAAGAGGTGTTATATGCAACAGTTTTTGCAGTTTGATCTTCTTATCACCCCTTACATAATAGAATTTGTTTACATATTTGGTGCTCTTATTGTTCCATTTCTGTTTTATGCTTATTTTAAAAAATTTAAACTCAAAATTTCAAATCAAAAGTTTAGACTTTATCTGCTCATTGCTTTTATAATGCTTGAGATTATGTGGCGGATGTTCTGTGAGTTTTTTATCGTCTATTTTAAAATCTTCTTATCACTACAATAACTTTTCATTTATATCCACTACAAGTTTCATTTTGCTATAATGCGCGCATGAGATTTAGAGAACTAAAGAAACAAAAAAAGATCGAAAACAAAACAGAAAATATAAAAACAATAAATTATGCAACTTACCCTGACAGAGTAAAAGCATTTATCGTAGATATGTTTATGATCTATACACCTATTTTATACTTTATCGCTTATGTGGTTATGGGCTCGAAAGATGAGTTTCAATCTTCACAGTTAGCACCTTTTATAGCAGTTTCTATCTATGGACTTATCTATGCATTGCTTGTTGCAAAGTTTGGACAAACTCCTGGAAAAAGAGCATATTTGATCAAAGTTGTCGATGATAAAACCCAGAAAAATATTTCGTTTTTTAGAGCGTTATGTAGGTTTATAATGTTTTTAGTCTCTACTACAATTCTTTTAGGATTATTAACTCCATTTTATAGAAAAGATAAAAAAGCACTGCATGATATAGTATGTGGTACGATCGAGATCCAAGTAAAAGAAAATATAAATCAATTAGGAAAATAAATGCTAGTAGATAGCTATGATAGGGTAGTCGATTACATTCGTGTATCTGTAACAGAGCGATGTAATTTTAGATGTAACTACTGTATGCCGGAGAAACCGTTTTCATGGGTACCAAAAGAGAACTTACTCTCATTTGAAGAGATGTTTGAATTTTTACGAGTTGCGATGGATGAGGGTGTAAAAAAGATCCGTATTACCGGTGGTGAGCCATTACTTCGTGCAGATTTAGATCAGTTTATTAAGATGATTTACGATTATAAACCAAGTATTGATCTAGCGATGACAACAAATGCTTTTTTACTCAAAGGTGCGGCACAAAAATTAAAAGATGCAGGTCTTAAACGTCTCAATGTAAGTATAGATTCACTCAAACCTGAAGTAGCACAACAAATAGCGCAAAAAGATGTTTTAAAAACTGTTTTAGAGGGTGTTGATGAAGCACTCAAAGTTGGGCTCAAAGTAAAAGTAAATATGGTGCCGATGAAAGGGATCAATTCTGATGAGATACTTGATCTCTTAGAATATTGCAGGGAACGTGGTATGACAATTCGTTTTATTGAATATATGGAAAACAGACATGCAGATGAAAAGATCGAAGGGTTAAAGTCAGATGAACTTTTAAACATCATCGCACAGAAATATAACTTTGAAGATGAAGGGTTTGACGGGCATTCACCGTCACATTACTATAAACTTGAAGATGGTTATGAGTTTGGAATCATTGAACCGTACGAAGATGATTTTTGTAAACAGTGTAACCGCATCCGTTTAACGGCGGAAGGGCATCTTATCCCATGTTTGTACTTCGATGAAGCGATGAGTATTGCAGAGTTTGTAAAACGTGGAGATATTAAAGGTGCTGCACTGGTTCTCAAAGAGGTTGTAAAAAACAAACCGGAAAAAAATCGTTGGGGTGGTGAAGATGACGAAGTTTCAACACGTGCTTTTTACGAAACGGGTGGCTGATGTTGTACCTCGTTGAACACTTTTACTCGATCCAAGGTGAGGGAAAATACGTAGGGACACCTAGCTTATTTTTTCGCTTTGGCGGGTGTAATATGAAGTGTGAAGGTTTCGGTTGCGTTGAAGAGGCACAAGACGGAACAAAAGTTCTTGGATGTGATACCGTATATGCAGTGAACAAAGAGCATTTTTCCCACTCTTGGATTCAAATAAACGAAGTTGACGAGTTACTACGAGTATTTGATCTCTACGAGCTTCCAGATGGGGTGGATGTTGTTTTAACGGGTGGTGAACCGCTGATTTATGCAAACGATCCGTTGTTTATCTCATTTTTAGAATATTTAGTACAAAATAATCATCGAATCACTTTTGAAACAAACGGAACAATTGGTGTTGATTTTGAAAAATACCAAGTGTATAAAGAGTGTATATTTGCACTCTCAGTAAAACTCGAAAATTCGGGTGAGTCACTTTCAAAAAGAGTACGTGGAGATACCATAAATTCTCTGGC
>JARRNV010000185.1:0-4428 GCA_037384685.1 Sulfurimonas sp. | reverse complement strand
CAGACCGTAAATTTTGAAAATTCAGGGAGTTTTGTACCCACTTTTTTTAAAGTATATGAAGATAAAGATGACGATATAGATGCATTTCGAGACAGCGATGGGAAAATACGAGGTATATTAACTACATCAAGTTACGAAGCAAGAGCATATGGAGTGAAAACTGCCATGCGGATCGAAGAAGCGTTAGGGCTTTGTCCCGATCTCATTATAAAAGCACCAAACATGAGTCTGTACCAAAACCTTTCTCATGAACTACATGAGTATTTAATGTTAAAAATTCCCTTGATCGAACAAGCAAGTATAGATGAGTTTTACGGTGATCTAAGCGGTTGGATTGAAGATGATGAAGTAGCACAGTTTATTGACACTCTCCGCCACGAGATCAAAAAGGAGCTTAAATTACCCGTTTCGATCGGGGCTGCTTCAACACGCTACATTGCAAAACTTGCGACTACATATGCGAAACCCTTCGGTTCAAAGGTGATCTATCCTTGGGATTTTGACAAATTTGTCAATCCAATCAAAGTAGAAGATTTTGCAGGGATTGGGCGAAGTATGCGTCAAAAACTCCATGAAGTTCAGATCCATACACTTGGAGAACTTCGCTCTCGTCGTGGTACATTGGAGTCTTGGGGCCCTTATGCAAAAGAGTTATATAGGCGCGTAAATGGAGAAGTAGATGGAGAGATTCAAACAAAGCATGAACGTAAATCGATTGGAATATCACGCACTATAGAGCCTCTTTTTGACCGAAATGAATTACGACGACGCATCCATATCTTAGCACGTCATCTTAGCTTTGCTATTTTAAAACTTGATGTAATTCCAACTGTTTTTCATCTCTCTTTACGTTATGAGATGAATCAAAAATCTCATGTAAATATCTCTTTAGCTGAAGTTTTTACCGATAAAAAATTTGATACATTATGCCAAGAGATGTTCAATAAAGCCGATACACAAAAGCGTTTACGTGTAATCCGCTTAAGTATTCAAGCGGGGAGCTTTACAAAACACTCTAAAAAAGAGCTCTCGCTTATAAACTTTCATGATGAACAAAAGATGCATGAACTAACACAATCTTCACAAAAACTCCGTGAAAAATATGGACTCGATGCTATAAAATGGGGTTCTGAAATGCTCTTGACTTAAGCGTATGGAATACTTTTTTTAAAAAGTATTCACGGGAGCTTAAAATAGAGTCAAGGGTACGCTTTAGTGTACAACTTATGATAAAATACTTTTATGACAAATTTGAGGCTTTTGGAGCAGTTTCGCTCTTTTTATTTTAAAAACTATCCAGACGATATGGAGACACAGATCGCTTACTTTGCCGTTTTTGGAGGAGTTGATTGGCAGATCGATACTACAAAAGATATTAAAGAACTTATCGTCACGTTGGTACTGGAAAATTTTGATTCTCTTTATGCACAAGTACAAGAACTTACTCTTAAAAATAAAGACTATAAAAGGTTACTCCGTGCTTTAGCCGTTGGTGATCGAAGAATATTTTCTGCTTTTAATAAGGCTGGACTAAATAATGGCAATGGTGGGGCAGCATTGAATTATTTACAAGAAAAGGGGCTTTTACCCATTTATACGATTTTGGTTCTATTTTATTTCCCCAAATTTTAAATATATTCAAGAGGGGAAATTCAACAAAGTACTCGAAGATTTTGAACAAAGATATAACTCCTATACAAGTCTTGTATATGAAGAACTTTCAGAACTTTTACTCAACTACAATCTTAGAGATGCCCATATTATCAGCTCAGGAAGTTACTGGGATGCAAATGTTGAGATTGACATTTTAACAGTTACTGAGAATGGGAGAATATATGTTGGTGAGTGTAAATGGACAAACCATAAAGTAAATAAAAAAGAGTTGCATAAAATCAATGATAAATGTGAAAAACTAGGGATTTCACCTACACAGATCGTCCTCTTTTCAAAAAGGGGTTTTTCCAAAGAGCTTGAAGCAATGGCAGGCCCTAATCTTGCACTTTACACAAGTGAGGATCTCACAGCACTCGTGAAAAGCAATTCAAAAAACAACTCTACAAAAATGCTTTTTAGCTAACAATTCTAAGTGCTTCATACGCCTCTTGTAAAAGTTGAAACTTATTTGTATAGTGTTCAACCATATGAGGAGCTTCATGAAATACTTTGTCGGGATGATACACCTTAGTAAGCTTTTTGTAGCTTTTCTTCAGAGCATCTTGACTTGCTCCTATCGGACACTCTAAAATAGTATAAAAATGTTTTTTAGCATCTATTTCATTCTCTTTAACCAGATCACCAAAACTAAAGTTTGCAAAGTCGCTGTAAAGTTTTGACATAAACTTATTGTCATAAGTGTATTGGATTTGGTAATGTAAAATGTGGCGTTTGTTCAATGTTTTTTCTAGTCTTGCTTTTGCTTTAAAATCACTCACATCTACAACTAACGAAACATCTGTTCCTCGCTCCACATATACCTCTAGTTGTGAACGCATATAGTTTATTATCCAAGCATTCGGTTTATCTAATGAAATTAAAACCGTGTTTTTATCGTATGCATAAAGATGCACTTTGACATTTTCGGGTTCTTCCATCTTATCAAGTTCTATTTTTATGGGTTGTGAGCCATATTTAAGCATAGATCGAAGAAAAAACTGATGATTAAAGTCATGAACCTCTGCATGATACGCACTTAGTTTATGCAAGAACTCCTCACGGATCTCTTTTAATGACTCGTTTCTAAAGACTAAAACTGCTTTTGGTAAAAATAACATTCCACGTGTATGATGGTTTAGAAATTCCTTCATCCAGGATGTATTTAGGGTATCAAACCCTGTAGTAATAAGAATAAGGTTATTGCGTAATACTATATCCATATACCTACCTCTATTTAGTTCGATGCTATTCTTCTAGCAAAAATAGTTCCATAATCTATCTTAAAAATCCCTTGTCTTAATTATTTACGAAAATCTTCTTTCATCTTCTTTATAGTTTTTTTGAGTATAATTGCATTAATAATTTACTACAGATGTATAAGGAATCTATCTTGCTCGAAAATATGAATGAAAAATGTGCAGTTGTCGGAATTTTTGGTCACAAAGAGGCTTCAAAATTAGCTTACTTTTCCCTACATTCTCTTCAACATCGCGGTCAAGAAGCTGCTGGAATAAGCTCAGCTGATGGTGAAAAAGTTCATACAATCAAAAACCGCGGTTTAGTAATGAAAGTTTTTAACGAAAGAAACTTAGAAACTTTACAAGGTACTAGTGCTGTAGGTCATACTCGTTACTCAACTGCAGGTGATGACTCTATTCTCGATGCACAACCTGTATTTGCAAGATACGATCTAGGTGAGATGGCAATTGTGCACAATGGTAATCTTACAAATGCACAAGAGATTAGACAAGCTCTCATTGAAAAAGGTGCTATTTTTCAAACTTTTATGGATACGGAAAACCTTATTCACCTTATTGCAAAAAGCTCTAAAGAAAAGCTTTTAGACAGAATTATCAATGCAGTTGAACAGATTGAGGGTGCTTTTTCACTTGTATTTTTAAGTAGAACAAAAATGTTTGCTATGCGTGATCGTCACGGTTTTAGACCGCTTAGCCTTGGTCGTCTTGCAAACGGCGGTTATATCGTTGCAAGCGAAACATGTGCGTTTGACCTTGTGGGTGCGACTTTTATTCGTGATGTTGAACCTGGTGAGCTTTTAGTATTTGAAGAAGGCAAAGCACCACAAAGTATTAAAGTTTTTGAACCGACTCCAAAACACTGTATCTTTGAATATGTTTATTTTGCACGTCCGGATTCAACTGTATTTGGGCAGTCTGTATATCAAACAAGAAAAGATATGGGGAAAGAATTAGCGAGAATTGAACCTGTTGAAGCGGATGTTGTTATTCCTGTTCCAGACGGTGGAGTTCCTGCAGCTATCGGTTATGCACAAGAGAGTGGAATTCCTTATGAAATGGGGATTATGAGAAACCACTACATTGGTCGTACATTTATTGAACCGACTCAAGAGATGCGTGATCTTAAAGTAAAAATGAAACTATCCCCTATGCCTGAAGTGATCAAAGGTAAAAAAGTTATCGTAATTGATGATTCGATCGTCAGAGGAACAACTTCAAGAAGAATTGTAAGAATGTTAAAAGAAGCGGGTGCTTCAGAAGTTCATATGCGTATATCTTCACCTCCGACAACGGATCCATGTTTTTACGGAGTAGATACTCCTGACAAAGACAAGCTGATTGCTGCAAACATGAGTGTTAATGAGATCTGTAAGTATATAGAAGCAGACTCCCTGGCATACCTTGATGAAGCAGCACTTCTTCGCAGTGTTAATGCTGATGGAGAACCTTACTGTACAGCTTGTTTTACAGGTAAATACATCGTTTAATGTTACAACAAATACACACATTTGGCGGT
>JARRNV010000184.1:0-2847 GCA_037384685.1 Sulfurimonas sp. | reverse complement strand
GGATACGGCTGATAGTTGTCTTATCAATAAAGAGAAGATGAGTCTACTTAGTGAACTTCATAATGGTGATATTGTAAAGATCATTACCGGTGATGTCAAAATACCGCGATGCAGTTGGATTGATGCAGTGAAAACATCACGTGCAAAAAGCAATATAAGAGCAAATTGTAATCAAAGACGACACAGTATCGATGCCTTAAGTGGTGCAAATATTATGGCAACGGCTATGGGTGTTGATGTGAGTGAAATTGATGAATGGCTTACTGAAACGCAATGTGAGCATCCTGCAAAATTAGCAACAGATCGTGAAAAGCTTAAAGAGGTTGTATATAAATATGTTGAGACTACGAAGCAGGGAAGTCTTTTGAAAAACTTTGTGGCAAATCGCCGGTTTAAACTCAAGTCATACCGTTTTGGGTCTTTGGAAATTTTCAGTAACCATACGGTGAATGATGCTGTTTTTGATTATTGTTGTCATCCAAAAACGGGTGATGAAGTGGTGGCTTTTTTAGAAAACGGTAAGGCGCATATTCATCATAAAATGTGTAAAAATGCAGCCAGTATGATTGAAAATCATCAGGCGATGATTTTTGTACGATGGGCACAAGAGATGATGCATCATTATCATCTCATTGCTAGTATGCAAAATGCCAAGGGGGCTTTAGCCGGTTTTCTAACACATTTGGCAAAACAAGGGTGCGATATCAATTCGATAGAGTTGGGTAAAGAGAAAGAAGAACATATTCAGCTTTGTGAAATTGAATTTCAAAATTCAGAAGGTGATATTAACCGCCTACGCGGTAAAATTGAGCAAAAAATAAAAGTGATTCAGTTTATTCGTACTGATGATGCTTATCGAAGTATGTAGAAAAAAATTTAGGAAAATTATGATTAAAGAAGCATTAAGAGAGATCCGTAGAGGATCAGCAGAAATTATTGATGAAGAGCGTTTAGAAAAACTTTTAAAAGCGTATTTTGAAGAGGGAAAAACCTATGCAGTTAAGTGTGGTTTTGATCCAACTGCTCCAGATTTACATTTGGGACATACTGTTCTTTTGCAAAAACTTGCAACATTTCAAAAATATGGCGCTAGAGTTCAGTTTTTAATTGGAAGTTTTACAGCTATGATTGGTGATCCAACGGGTAAAAGTGCTACAAGAAAAGTTTTGACAAAAGAAGATATTGTTAATAACATTACAAGTTATACGACACAGGCTTTTAAAATTTTAGATGAAGAAAAAACTGATATTGTATATAATAATGAGTGGTTAGACTCTCTAGGTGCTGCTGGAATGCTTCAACTTGCATCAAATCTTACCGTTGCTCGAATGCTAGAACGCGATGATTTTTCTAAACGCTATACATCAAATACACCTATAGCTGTGAGTGAATTTATGTATCCACTATTGCAAGGCTATGATAGTGTTCACTTAAAAAGTGATATAGAGATTGGTGGTACGGATCAGAAATTTAATCTTTTAATGGGAAGACAACTTCAAAAATCTTATGAGATGAAAAAACAACAAGCTGTTTTAATGATGCCAATCTTAGAGGGACTCGATGGCGTGCAAAAGATGAGTAAGTCCTTAGGAAACTATATTGGTGTTACAGATGCGGCAAATGATATGTTTGGGAAAGTCTTAAGCATTTCTGATGAATTAATGTGGCGCTATTATGAACTTTTGAGTTTATGTACGCTGGATGAGGTTGATGCACTAAAAAAAGGTGTTGAAGATGGGTCACTTCATCCAAAAAAGGTAAAAGAAGATTTGGCTTTAGAAATAACTGCTAGATTCCATGATGAGTTCATAGCTAAAGTTGCTAAAGCAGAATTTGATAAGGTACACACAAAAAGTCAGATTCCAACAGATATCGCATCATTTGAGCGAGAAGGTCCCATTTGGATAGCCAAAGCGTTACAAGAGTGCATGATTTCACCATCAACGTCGCAAGCCCGTCGCGATATTAAGCAAGGCGCTGTTAAAATTGACCAAGAAAAAGTTGGTGATGAGCAGTTGCAGCTAGAATCTGGTGAATATATTCTGCAAGTAGGTAAACGGAAGTTTGCACGCTTAAAGGTAAAATAATGAGTTACAAAGCGGTAAAAATTGGAAAGCACACGATTGAAGTGCCTATTGTTCAAGGTGGAATGGGTGTTGGTATCAGCTGGGATCAACTCGCGGGTCACGTTTCACTTGAAGGAGGCTTAGGTGTTATCAGTAGTGTGGGGACGGGTTATTATGAAAATAAAGCCTACGCACAGAAGCTTGTAGCGGATAGACCTTTAGATGCTTTGAATTTTTACTCCAAAGAAGGTCTGATGAAGATCTTTGAAAATGCACGTAAAATATGTGGAGATAAACCTTTAGCCTGTAATGTTTTGTATGCTATTAATGATTATGGTCGTGTTGTAACCGATTCTTGTGAAGCGGGAGCCAATATCATTATTACGGGTGCAGGCTTGCCGACAAATATGCCGGAATTCACAGCAGATTATCCTGATGTTGCATTAGTACCTATTGTCTCAACTCCTAAAGCACTAAAAATTATCTGTAAACGTTGGCAAAAGCGTTACGATCGTCTTCCTGATGCGGTTATACTTGAAGGGCCAAAAAGTGGAGGGCATCAAGGATTTACGTATGAGCAGTGTGCAATGGATGAATTTCAATTGGAAAATTTGGTTAAACCTGTTGTAGAAGAAGCTGCACTTTGGGGAGATATTCCCGTGTTCGCTGCAGGTGGTGTATGGGACAAAAACGATATTGACAAGATGATGGCTCTTGGCGCAGCAGGTGTTCAGATGGGGACACGTTTTATCGGTACGCATGAGTGCGATGCACATCAAAA
>JARRNV010000183.1:0-2868 GCA_037384685.1 Sulfurimonas sp. | reverse complement strand
GTTGGTGCCTTTTTTTACTATATATTTAATAGCTATTCAAGATATGAAAACTATTCACAAGAGGCATTTAAAAACTTTTCAGTCACACCTGAATCTATAAAAAACAGTGATCTAGGTCTATTTGTGGCACTTGTTGCGAAGGTTGCCAAAGCGGATGGAAAAGTTGATAATTTAGAAGCTGAACTTGTTGGACTTATGTTAAACGATGTTTCATCAGTTTTTCCCGAACCAGAAAAAACTCGTAATATTTTAAAAGATATTTTTTCCCAAGAAAAAAATAGAACTGATAATATCCAAGAGTTAGCACAGCGTTTAGGTCGTGCTACACAAAGCAATAGAGTTCAACAAGAAAAGTTTATAGCTTTTTTAATACAGCTAGCTTTTGCTGATGGAATAGTAACTGAAGCAGAAGAAGATCTTTTAAAACTTATAGCTGAAACACTTCGTATTAACCCTCAAATTTATCATAAAATATTTGATGAGTTTGAAAAAATTGTTTACAATGCCCACCCGCAAGAAAGCACTCAAAATGCGTATGAAGTTTTAGGTGTTAATGAAAGTGATGATATGAAAACAATTAAAAAAGCGTATAGAAACTTAGTAAAGCAATACCATCCGGATATTATAAAATCGCAAACAGATTCAGAGGCATATTTAGAAGAAGCTACTCGAAAGACTCAAGAGATTAACCAAGCTTATGAAATGATCAAAAAAAGCAGAGGAGAGTAACTTTACTCCTCTTTATAATCTGCTTCCCAAAAAAAGTCTATCCACATCGTAGCTTCTTTGATCCAGTAAGTGGGTTTATATGCTGAAGTTCTTTTATAAAACAATGTTGCAGAGACAAACTCTATACACTCAAAATTACTTTGCAAATAATTCATGATAAATTTGAGTGTTTCTCCGCTGTCAGAAATATCATCTAACACTAAAACTTTTTTATGATTTTCAAACTTACACTCTCCAAAAAGTTTTATAGCATCACGTTTTGTAGTATCGTCATACAGCTCTGTACGTATTGTCTGAACATCGCGTAAATCTAATCCTTCTGCTACACAATGACCAAGTGTGAGCCCACCACGTGAAATTGCAACTATTGCTTCAAAGTTTTCATTTTTTACTTGTTCTATCAGTTTCTTTGTATCTGTTTTAAACTCTTCGTATGTGTAATAATGTTTCAAAATATTCCTACTGATTTGAGATCTAATTGTGCAAAATAATTTTTGCTAAAGAATTTTGCTAGTATACTATAACAACATATAAAATAAAAGGTCAGATTATGATAAAAAAGATCTCTACACTAGTGCTATCTTTGACATTGGCAGCATTTGTAACTGCGTGTAGTTCAAAAGAGGAACCAAAACCTCAAGACGAGCTTCCAAGTGATTTTCAATGTAAACAAGAAAATGTTTTAGCACCTACTTGGACATGTATCCCTGATGTACCGGGTTATTATTCAGGTGTCGGTGTAGCAGAAAAATCTGCTGCAGGAATTGCTCATATGAGAAGAGTGGCACTTATGAACGGTAGAAGTGACTTGGCTCAACAAATCCAAACACAAGTAAAAGACAAAGTGGAAGGTTTTACTCGTGCAACGGGTAACGGTTCTGCAGAAACTGTAGATAAAGTGACAACTGCCGTAACAAAACAAGTTGCAAAAGTCGATCTAAAATCTTCAAAAGCGGTAAATATGTGGCAAGCACCTTCGGGAGCGATTTACATGCTTGTAACTGTACCACAAGCAACTGTAAACAAAGAGGTAAAAAATGCTGTACAAACAAGCTTTAAAAACGATGAAGCACTTTGGCAACAGTTCCAAGCAAAACAAGCGCTTGAACAATTAGATAACGAGTTCCCTACTGAATAAGTCTTTTTAAAAAGACTTATTCACCCACGTTAAAAACTCTACTAAACTCACTACCTGAATATTTTTTCTCTCACTCTCTTGATACAAACCTTGCTCGGCTGCATTTTTTAACCACTGGAGTGCACCCTCTTTATATCCACCACCTTCAACTATGATAATAATATCTTTTTCAGGCATTGCATGAACGCAATTAAGATACAAGTATGGAAACTTTTCATCCACACTTCCGGCAGATTGCTGCCATTTACACTCTATTCTAATCTCTAGATCGTACTCTTGGCTTTTAAGTAAAAACTCTGTATTGCCATTGTGTCCGTAAATAGTTTCAAAAGGTACGTTTTCTAAAAGAAGCTCATTAGAATATCTCTCAGGATGTTTTTCCCATTCCCTGTACTTTACAACTTCAAAACCTTTTGTTTTAAATGTTGAAACAACAGCTTGTTCTAAAACATTTCCGGAAGAGTTTGCAATATTACCCTGAGTTCTTGCCATCTTTTGTACCTTTTGAAAATTTAATAGTTCGTTACAACTACTTCAGTTATTTTACCCCGTTTTGTTGCATCTGAATTTATACTTCTTGTTGCTTTAACTTCATGAATAGTATATCCTTGATAAAGCTCGTAAACATATTTTGCAGAAGAGTTGGAAAGCATAAAATAAGCGCCTATATCATTTATATGATCACACAATTCTCGAAGACGAAGCTGCATATCTTCATCAAAGCCTTGATCTGTATAGCCTGTAAAACTTGATGTTGCATTCAGTGGTACATACGGAGGATCGAAATAAACAAAGTCTCCCTCTTTAACATGCTCTTTTATATCTTCAAAATCACCATTATGGATCTCGGTATTTTTAAGTAACTCACTACACGCTTGTATATTTTCACTATCGCAATACTTAGGATTTTTGTATTTTCCAAAAGGGACATTACACTCCCCTTTAGAATTCACCCTATACAAACCATTAAAACCTGTTTTGTTAAGATAAATAAAACGACT
>JARRNV010000182.1:0-5208 GCA_037384685.1 Sulfurimonas sp. | reverse complement strand
CCATGAAAGCTTAAGTTTCTCGTAGCAGCCCAATCCATATTTATCCATAAACGGTTTGTCATAAAAGCATCATTTTGATGTTTGTCACCGTTAGCCATTTTATAATCTAAGTTTTCAAGAGCGAATCTGTAATCAACTCCAAATTTTAAATGGCTTCCGTTTGTAGCTTTGTTAAGTTCAGTAAGATTTTCTTGAATTTCATCAAGTTGATCTTGAACGCTATCTTCTTCATCTTCAGAATCTTCATCTTCAGAATCGTTTTTAGCTACTTTTTCCTCATCTTCATCCATCGCATCTTCATCTTTTGAAACTGACTTTTGAGCTCTGAGTTCATCTAATTCCTTTTGCATCTTTTGCATTTTCGCTTCCATTGCTTCGAAGCGATCATACATCGTATCAGCCGATAAACTACTCCCGATTAAAGTAGCAGATGCAACTAGTGATAATAATAAAGGCTTATTCATCTCTTCCCTTTTTGTATTACATTTATTAATACTTTGTGCATTAATTTCGTTACTATACACGAAAGTAGATAAAAGAAATTTTAAATTATGTGATAAAAATATAATATGTGTAAAACATTTATAAGAAAGCTCATCTTAAACTTAATTTGAGTATAATTCGCCGATTTTTCTTCCTAATGGATAGAAAATATTAACAGGTAATGTCAAAAACATCAGTGCGACCTCTTCATAACTATAAGAGTTATCGTTCGACATTTTCCAAAGCCAACTGATACAAATTCTGGCTCGAAATGAAGCCTTTAAAGGACCTTATATGGTAACTATGAAAGACCTATTAGAATGTGGTGTACACTTTGGTCACCAAACTCGTCGTTGGAATCCAAAAATGAAAAAATTCATTTTCGGTGTTCGTAAAAATATCTATATCTTAGATTTACAAAAAACTTTACGTTACTTCCGTAACACATACCAAATTGTACTTGATGCAGCTGCTGAAGGTCAAACTGTACTTTTCGTAGGTACAAAGAAACAAGCTCGTAACTCTGTAAGAGAAGCTGCTCTTTCTTGTGGTATGCCATACGTTGACAACAGATGGTTAGGTGGTATGCTTACTAACTTCCCAACTATTCAAAAATCTATTCGTAAACTTGACGTTATCTCTGAGATGCAAGAAAACGGTCAAATCGATCTTTTAACTAAAAAAGAAGCTTTAATGCTTTCTCGTACTAAGGATAAACTTGAAATGTATTTCGGTGGTATTCGTGATATGAAAAAACTTCCAGATATGCTTTTCATTATCGATGCTGCAAAAGAGCACACAGCTGTTCTTGAAGCAAAAAGACTTGGTATCCCAGTTGTAGCTCCACTAGATACTAACTGTGATCCAGACCTTATCACTTACCCAATTCCTGGTAATGATGATGCTATCCGTTCTATTCAACTTTTCTGCCGTGAGATGGCTGCTGCTATTAACGAAGGTAAAGCATTAGCAGAAGGTGGTGCTGATAATTCAACTGAAGAAGCATCTGAAGAAGTTGCAACTGAAGCTGCAGCTGAAGAAACAGTAGAAACTACAGAGGAAGCATAATTATGGCAGATATTACAGCAGCAATGGTTAAAGAGCTCAGAAGTGCAACTGATGCTCCAATGATGGATTGTAAAAAAGTTTTAGTTGAAGCTGAAGGTGATATCGAAAAAGCAAAAGAGCTTTTAAAAGAAAGAGGTATCGCTAAAGCTGCAAAAAAAGCTGATAGAGTTGCAGCAGAAGGTCTTGTTGGTTTTAAAATCGCTGATGATTTTTCGAAAGCTACAGTTGTTGAAATTAACTCTGAAACTGACTTCGTTGCACAAAATGAAGGTTTCAAAGATTTAGTTCTAAAAACTACTGAAGAAGTTTTCAATTCTAACCCTAGCGATGTTGCAGGTGTAATGGGAACTGAGTTTGGTTCTTACTTTACTGAAACAGTTGCTAAAATCGGTGAGAAAATTGAACTCCGTCGTTTTGGAACTTTAGAAGCAGATGATGATACTGTTGCAATGAATGGTTATGTGCACTCAAACAACCGTATCGCTGTTATCATTAAAGCTAAATGTGATTCTGCAAAAACTGCTGAAGGTATGAGAGATGTATTAAAGCAAGTTGCAATGCACGCATCTGCTATGAAACCACAAGTTTTAAGCTACAAAGATTTCTCTGCTGAGTTTGTTGAATCTGAAACTAAAGGTCGTATCGAAGCTATCAAAAAAGAAAACGAAGAATTAGCACGTTTAGGTAAAACACTTAAAAATGTTCCATCTTTTGTTTCTATGATGCAATTAACTGATGAGATCATGAAAAAAGCTGAAGAAGATATCAAAGCTGATCTTGCAGCTCAAGGTAAACCTGAAAAAATTTGGGACAAAATTATTCCTGGTTCTTTAGCTCGTTTTGTTGATGACAACACTACTTTAGATAAAGAGCAAGCTTTACTTGACCAAACTTATGTACTTGACGATAAGAAAACAGTAGCAGAGGCTGTTGAAGCTGCTGCTAAATCTCTTGGTGGAACTGCTGAGATCGTTGACTTCATTCGTCTTGAAGTTGGTGAAGGTATCGAAAAACAAGCAGACGACTTTGCATCTGAAGTTGCTGCACAAATGGCTTAGCCCCTTAGCTTGAGCTGATGGAACATTTTCAGAGAAAATGTTCACGGAAGCTCAAAAACAGGCTAAGGGCTTCTCCCTTAGTCTACTTAACTCATTTTATGCAGACCGACGTGTATGATCTAATAGCAAACGAGTGCGATTTTGCGGACATGACACTTGATCTCTTTACATTTTGTATGGGATTTGATACAAATGTAACATTTTTAAAACAAGAAGTAAAAACGGTTGATTTTAAAAAGAAAAAAGTGATCAGTGATGTGCAGAGAGTTTCGTATGACTATCTTATTATTGCCGTAGGGGCGAGGACAAAGTTTGTCGATTCTATCCCAGGTTTAAAAGAGTATGCACACGGTATAAAAACACTGCATCGTGCTATGTACTTTAAACAAAAATTTGAGATGAGTCTGTTTAAAAAAGTAGAGAATGAGGGGTTTGGGTGTACCCCTATAAATATTGTTGTAGCAGGTGCGGGACTCAGTGGTGTTGAGATAGCTGCACAGATGGCATCATTTGCAAAAGAGTTTTATGAAAATAATCATTTTTTATGTAGGAAGCTAGATATTGTTTTAGTTAACTCAGCTACACATATTTTAAAAGGACTTGATGAGCCTTTGATGGAAGCATCGCAAAAACGTTTGGATGCTTTAGGAGTAACAGTTAAGCATAATACAAGAGTGGTTAGTTTAACACAAAACAGTGTAACACTGAGTTCGGGTCAAGTGTTAGATATGGACTTTATGATCTTTGCAGGGGGAATTGAGCCAAACGGGTTAATTTTCAATCTTGATTTGACAAAGAACCCTTTTGGCTTTATAGAGGTAAACGAAAATCTGCAAAGTATTGACTATGAAGATGTTTTTCTTGTAGGTGATTGTACAACTATTTATGACAAGAATGAAAAACGTTTAGCACCTACAGCAGACATAGCAGAACAGATGGGTATTCAAGCTGCAAAAAATATTCAAAATATGAAAAATAATAAACCTTTAGAGAAACATAACATCACTTCAAGAGGGATCTTAATTGCACTCGGTAGAAGATATGCAAGTGCAAAAATTTCTAAGTTCTTTTTAGATGGTTTTTTTGCTTATATTATGAAAAAATTAGTTGAAAAATCGTATTTTTATCTTTTACAAAAACGTTCTGTTAGTGGATGTAAAAAAATCTTTTGTAATCCAAAAGATTAATGTTAGTAACACTTGTGTATAATTTTTTATGGAAATATTATCGGCAACACAATTAACACATTCATTCGACTATAAACTTTTTGATAATGTATCTTTTTCGTTAGATAAAAAAGAGTCTATGGCTATCATCGGTATTAGTGGAAGCGGAAAGTCTACATTATTACATATAATCTCATCATTATTAAAACCGCAAAACGGTGATGTAAAACTTTTTGGCAAAGATATTTATCATCTAAATAAAAACGAACTTGCAACAATTAAAAGAGATAAAATAGGTTTAGTATTTCAATCACATTATCTCTTCCGCGGTTTTTCAGCTTATGAAAACTTGGAAGTTGCAGAGATACTATCGAAACAATCTATTGACGAGACTCTGCTTAAAAGATTAGATATTGAGCATTGTATGAAGCAAAAAGTGACAGAACTCTCAGGCGGTCAGCAACAGCGTGTATCTATCGCAAGAGTACTTACAAAAAAGCCGAAGATTATTTTTGCAGATGAGCCTACAGGAAACCTAGATAGTCAAACAGCAGATGAAGTTATGGAGCTATTTTTTGAGTACTGCCAAAACAATGATGCGGGTATGGTCTTAGTTACACACGATACAAGATTGGCACACAAATGCGATAAAGTATACAGACTTGAAGACAAAGAGCTAAAAAGAGAAAAATAATATGCAATGGGCAGTAATATTTAATGAGTACAATGTAGTTGGATTTATACTACTGTTTTTTAGATTTGCTGCTTTGTTTTTAGCTACACCGATCTTTTCTCATCAAAATATTCCGGTAACAATTAAAGCTGCGATGGCGTTTTTATTTACGGTTGTTTTTTACTCTTCAATGCCACCGTTAGCAATTTCAATAGATGTACCAACCATAATTTTAGCAATTTTAAGTGAGTTTATTTTTGGTTTGGCCATTGGTGTAGTTCTGCTTTTAGCGTACCATGTTATAACTTTTGCCGGTGGGCAGATCTCGTTTATGATGGGGTTTTCACTAGCAAGTGCAATTGACCCGCAAACGGGTGTGTCGATGCCGATTATTTCACAGTTTTTATCTTTGATTGCACTTATGGTTTTATTTGCTTTAAATCTGCATCATTGGGTTTTATTGTTTGTAGATGCATCATTGAAAAGTGTCCCCTTAGGTGGTTTTTTAATAAGTGAAGACTTTTTTAACTATATGATTCACGCGGCGTCAAATATGTTCTTAGTCGGTTTTATGATCGCATTTCCTATTATTGCGTTATCGTGGTTGGCAGATGTTATTTTTGGAATGCTTATGAAAACAATGCCGCAATTCAACTTACTTGTAATCGGTTTTCCGATTAAAATTATGGTCGCTTTTGTTGTCATAATAGCAACTATTACCGCTACAATGTTGATCGTTAAAGGGCAGATGCAAGAAGCG
>JARRNV010000181.1:0-2879 GCA_037384685.1 Sulfurimonas sp. | reverse complement strand
TTCAGCAGAAATCATTGCTACAGAAGAGGATCCTACTATGTGGGTCGCTCTGTTTGGGCTTGGGCTCATCGGTATACTTGCTCTGTTTATCTCATCTGAAGAGATCAAGAAGTACAAGGCAAAAAAAGCAAAAGAGGATGAGATAGAAAAAGAGAAGCATAAAAAACAAAACAGCATAATCTCAAAGATGAGTGAAAATATTTATGATCTTGCAAAAGATGGGACATCGATCACTCAAATTGGAGACGCTAACATAGCTAAGTCTGAAAACCAACTGCTTACAATCACTACAAATCTAATCGATTTTTTAAGAATAAAGTCGAAAAAAGTTATTGTTGCCAATCAAGATTTTAAACTATCAAATCTACTCAATGAGATCTCAGGTACTTTAAAAACAAATACAAAAAGAAAAGAGTTTGAACTCCTTTACAGCATAGATGAAAATGTATCTAAAGATTTAAATTCCGATACAATTAATCTTGGAAAAATACTCGTAAACATTTTACTCTACTGTATCGACAATGACTCAAAATTACTTCATTTGCAGATCAAAAGAACAAGCCTTAATGCAGAAAACGATCAACTATCTTTTGTTATTTCAACCGATTCTACGACTGATGCAGAAAATGAAATTGATATTTTCAAATCAAACTATAATGATACTACCGAAGAGTATGATAGTCTTGGTTTATTTATAGCCAAAGAGCTTGCGAAGCTTATGAAAGGTGATGTTGTAGCTCGAAATAGTGAAGATAAGCATTTAGAATTTATTTTTAACATCCCTTATCTTGAAGCAGAACCAGAGAGAGAAAATAAATATGTAATTCACAGTGAATCAGTTGAACCTAAAAATATTTTAATTATAGACTCATCTAAAAATTCAGCCAAAAATACACAAAATATTCTTCTATCTTTAGGACACAAAGTTAAAGTTATAGACAAAGAATTTTACATCGATTATATTGAATATTTTGACATTTACGATCTTATTTTTCTTGATGAAAAACTTTTTACAAATAAGGTTGTAGCAAAACTGGAGACATTAAACTGTAGAGTCGTTTCAACGTCAAATCTATTCCACATAAAAGAGGAGTTTCCAAACGCAAATATTGCGGATGTACAAGTAACAAAACCGTTTACTATATGGGAGATGAGTGCTCTTTTACATAAACTGTTTGTAGCTGATCATGACACTTCTGAGATATCTCAAGACAGAGTAGTAAATGCAGGAACAAAACCTGTGCACAGAAACTCTTTTCAAGCTACTAAAAATATATCGTTAAATAGCTTCAGCAAATTTCAAAATAACAAAATTTTACTTGTAGAAGACAATATAATCAATCAAAAAGTTTTTGTAGGTGTTTTAGGAAAATCAAACATTAGTATTACTGTTGCCAACCATGGTAAAGAAGCTTTAAATATACTAGCCAATGACAAAAAATATGACATAATTTTTATGGATATAAACATGCCTGTGATGGATGGTTATATTACCACTTTAAAAATTAGAGAAAATTGCGAATATGATGATATTCCTATCGTTGCTTTAACTACTTTAACATCAAGTGATGAAGTAGCAAAAATGTTTGCTGCAGGGATGAATGGTTATCTTCCAAAACCTTTACTCAAAGAAAAGCTTTATACGGTTCTTGCAACTTTCATACAAAACCAGTATATCATTAATGAAAAAGAGTTTAGTAAAGAAACGACTGAAGTAGAAAAACTAGATGGATTAAACTTAGCAGCAGGTATTGCTAAAGCAAGTTCTAATGAAGTATTCTACAAAGAGATTCTTACAGAATTTAAAGATGCATACGGTGACAGTGATAAACTCTTTGAAAAACTGATTTACGATTTTAGATATGAACAATTGCGTATAGTTTGTATTGATTTAAAAGGTCTTTCAGGTACTATTGGGGCGGAAAAACTCTACTCTATACTTAGCGATATTTTACAAAAACTGTTACTCAAAAAATATGATTTCATCCCTGAACTTGTACAAAAATATACCAAAGAACTCAAGGTGGTTAATAGCTCAATTAATAAATATTTGGACTAATCAGCATTTTCTTAGCTCTTTTTTAGTACAATCCAGCAATATTATAAATAAGGAAATATAAGGATATGAGCTTTTTAAAAGAGTTTGATGAAGAAGTATATAACTTATGTGAAAAAGAGTTAGAGAGACAAACAGATCACTTAGAGATGATTGCATCTGAAAACTTTACACTTCCGGCTGTAATGGAAGCTATGGGAAGCGTTTTTACAAACAAATATGCTGAAGGTTACCCAGCTAAGAGATATTATGGTGGATGTGAATACGCTGACGGCGTTGAGCAATTAGCAATCGATAGAGCTTGTAAACTTTTTAATTGTAACTATGCAAATGTACAGCCACACGCAGGAAGCCAAGCAAATGGTGCAGTATATGCAGCACTTCTAAAAGCTGGTGATAAGATCCTTGGAATGGATCTTAGCCATGGTGGACACTTAACTCATGGTTCAAAACCAAGTTTTTCAGGTAAAAACTACCACTCTTTCACTTACGGTGTAGAACTTGACGGTCGTATCAACTATGATAGAGTACTCGATATCGCGAAAATCACACAACCAAAGATCATCGTTTGTGGTGCTTCTGCATACGCTCGTGAGATCGACTTCAAAAAATTCCGTGAGATCGCTGATGAAGTGGGAGCAATTTTATTTGCTGATATTGCACACATTGCTGGTCTTGTAGCTGCGGGTGAGCACCCTAGCCCATTCCCTTATGCAGATGTAGTAACTACAACTACACACAAAACTTTAGCAGGTCCTCGTGGTGGTATGATCATGACAAACGATGAAGATATTGCTAAAAAGATCAATTCTGCAATTTTCCC
>JARRNV010000180.1:0-2892 GCA_037384685.1 Sulfurimonas sp. | reverse complement strand
AACCTAAAACAACCAATGCATTTAACCAATGCCAAATTCTAAACTGTAATGTGTACTTCATTTTTTATCCTTACCAATCATCTAAAAGCACTTTTTTAGGTGCTTCCTCTTCCTCTTTTTGTTGCTCTTGGATCACATTGATTTCAGGCTCTTCAATAACTTCCATCTTCGGTTTTGATAATTGCTCCTCATACTGAAGCTCCAAACCTTTTGATGTCATGACAAAACCGTCAACCTTGATCTTGCCATCATGGATCTGGTTATGATGCTCTTTACAAAGTGGAATAAGATTGTGTTTATGATCTTTGTGAAAATGTCCTATAAACCCAGCTTGATCAGCTAAAGATTTATGTGAAATATGGTGCACATCATCTGCTACAGCACCACAAATTACACATTTTGTGACGTAAAGATCTTTATTGTACTTTGATTTTTTCTTTTTCACTAAAAGTTCTAACTCATCAAAATCGTTTGCCAGACGCTTACGAATGTTATTGGCTATATCTAAGAACTCTTTATCCATGTGAAGTGATTTTGCAAACTCCAAACCATAGATGCTACTCCCACTTCCAGCTTGAAGTACACGGTTAAAGAGTAATTTGTCACTCTCTTCATCGTACTCTACACTTAGATGCAGATCAACTACATTATTTATGTTTGTGATCTCCGGCATGGTTGAGAGTTGATGCAGGTGCGTTGCAAAAACAAACAAAGATCGAATATCTGCTAGTTTTTTAATAGCACTTGCCACGATCGCAACTCCCGAGAGTGTTTCAGTTCCATGGCTGATCTCATCACCAAGTACGATCGATCGAATACTTGCACGGTTAAATATATTTTTTAACTCCAACATCTCAACTGCAAATGTTGAAAGTCCTTTAGCAAGATTGTCTTTGGAAACTATGCGGGTAAAGATCGAATCAAATAGAGAAAACTTCATAACAGATGCACTTACAAAAAATCCAGCTTGAGCCATAAGAACTGCGATCCCTATACTTTTCATCAAAGAACTTTTACCGCTTGAGTTGATTCCGTAAAGTAAAACACCGTTAATCTCATGCCCGTCATGGACACTTACATCAAGCATGATCGTCTTTGGATGCGGCAGGTCCATATAGTCACGATTGCCCATCACTATATCGTTTGGAACATATAACCCGCCACGTTCTTGTATCTCGATCAAAGGATGGCGAAGCTGCATAATCTGCATAAAGTTTTCATCCTCTTTTACATCTACGATCATAGGGCGTGAGTGGTTATAATCACTTGCAATTTTAGAAGAACTCACACCAACATCCAGATCAGCTACATACGCAATTACACGCTCAAACAAAAGTGCATAACGTCTTTCAAAAACACTTTGGAGTTGTATGTATCTATCTTTTACAAGAGCTACGATCTTACGGCGGTTTTTCATAATGCGATCGGAGAGTTCATCTGTGAACTCTGAAGTTATTTTTACATTGTTTGTCAGTTTTTTCACATCAAATTTACTAAATTCCGGATCTTTTTTAAACTCACTCTCGATCAATGAAAAACGGTTTTTACTCAGAGAGATGTAATACCCCTCATTTTCAAGTACCCCGAGTGTTACAAGTTTTGTAGAAGAGTTTGCATTGGCATTATCAAGAAGCTCTTCGATCTTTTTCATAATATCTTCAAATGCGATCATCATTACCGAGTTCTCTTTTGTAAGGGTATCAATGCTTTCATCAACCCCCTCCATCAAGAAGTTTTCATCAACAGTAGCATTTGTAAAACGGCGAGAGACATCAAGATCAATCGTTTTTACAATATCGCGTAAAAACTCATCTACTTCACTTTCATGAAAAGGTGTTTTTTGAATTTTATGTTTTTTTACATACTGCATTAGATCTTTGACACTTACCATAGAATCATAGATGTGGTTCATCTCAAACGGATGCAAACGTCCAAGGTTTAAACGGCGTGCCAGACGTTCTAAGTCGTAAATCCCGCGCATGATCTCATCTAAAAATCGCGTATGTGAAGAAACCCTCTCTATCAGGTTGTAACGGCGTTCAAGTTCTTCTTGCTCCATTATAGGGTTAAGAAGCCTCTCTTTAAGTAAACGTCTTCCTATTGCCGTTGAGCTTCGATCAAGCATCTTTAAAAGAGTAAATTCACGTTTGTCTTTTGAGATGATTCCCATCTGCTCCAAAGCGTTGTTACCAAGATACATAAAACGGCGGTTATCAATGATGCGAGGCATAGACATCTTTTGAACTATGTAGTAATCGTGTTCTATTACAAAATCGATCAAAATTGCCAAAGATTCCGTCACCATAGGATTGCGTTCAAGATCAAGATGTTCGATCGGGGAAAGAAGTGACTGGATCTGATACACCTCTTTAAACAAGTCGTTTTGGTAATCAATTTTAAGACGTTTATTGTTTACAGAGTAATGGTAATGCTCAGGGATTTCAAGATACACATAACATGCTTTTGATCCTCTACACCTTCTAAAAAAGTAACAACTACTTCGCTGGTTCTATATACATTTAAAAGGTTAAACACCTCATCAAGCGCATAAAAAGGGTCTTCACTTGTTGAGTGTGTTTCGTACAGCCATGTCTTTCCTGTAGTTACATCGATCGCAGAATATCCGACACTGTAAATATCTTTATAACGATCAACCACAATGGAAACTATGTAATTATCATCATTATCTACAATGTGATCAAAGTTTGTCCCCGGAGAGATAATCTGAGATATATAGCGACTTATTTTTGGAGGAGTTCCCTTTTGTTTTACAACAATAATAGTGTACTTTTGCTCTTGGATCAAACGGTTTAAATAACGTTCAAAACTCACAGCCGGTACACCTGCTAAAAGAGGGTTTTTTTCAGAGTTCTCAACAATGTTTTTATTTTT
>JARRNV010000179.1:0-2899 GCA_037384685.1 Sulfurimonas sp. | reverse complement strand
CTGAACTAGCACGTGAGATGTTTGAAAAAGCGGGAGAGAGAATAGGAGTAGATTTTAAAGCACTTATTTTTGAAGAGAATGAAAAGCTAAATGAAACGGCATATACACAACCGGCAATTCTTTTAGTACAGATGATTGCGTATAAACTTTTTAAACAAGCATGCCCTGATGTAAAAGCTGAACTTTTTTTAGGACACTCTTTAGGTGAGTTCTCGGCATTATGTGCAAGTGGTGCAATTGATTATGTTGATGCCGTAGAGTTAGTACATAATCGTGGGGCATTTATGCAGGAAGCTTGTAGTGAGATTGAAGCGGGGATGATGGCTATTGTTGGTTTAGATGATGCATCTGTTGAGAAGATTTGTGCAGATGCTCAAAATGCAGGGAAAAAGGTATGGCCGGCAAACTATAACCAAGACGGTCAACTTGTAGTAGCCGGATTAAAACCAGATCTTGCTTCTTTAGAGCAAACATTTAAAGATGCAGGGGCTAAACGTGCATTGCTTTTAAATATGTCTGTAGCATCACATTGTGATCTTTTATCGCCTGCAGTTGAAAAATTAGGTGCTATGATGGAAACAATGGTGAATGATAGTTTTGAAGCTCCAATTATCTCAAATGTAACTACAAAACCATATAGCTCAAAATCGGATGCTATTGCATTACTTAAAGATCAGTTAGTATCTCCTGTTAAATATAAACAATCGATCGAAGCGATAGAAAATGATGTAGATGTAGCTATAGAGTTTGGAAATGGTGTAGTACTTAAAGGTTTAAACAGAAGAATTGGTCAAGGTTTAAAAACACTAAATATTTCTGATTCTGCCTCTCTAGAAAAAGTAAAAGAGGAAATCTGCTCATAAATGAAAATAACTTTAGCACAAACATCTCCTAAGTTAAATAGAAGTAACTTAGAAGATGTTATCTCTATAATAAATAGTGTTAAAAGTAACTCCGACCTTATTGTTTTCCCAGAACTTAGTCTCAGTGGCTATATGTTGCAAGATAAACTGTATGAAGATGCATGGAGAGAGGATGAACTTAAAGAACTAAAAAAGCTCAGTAATGAAATAGATATAGTTGTCGGTGCAGCTATCAATGACAATAAACTATTTAGAAATACAGCACTCTATTTTAGTTGCGGAGAGTTACAATCAAAACACGTAAAAGTACATCTTCCAAACTACGGAATGTTTGAAGAAGCACGTTACTACGAGGGTGGAGACAAGTTTGAATCCTTTGTGCTAAAAGGTAAAAAAATATCTATGCTTGTGTGTGAAGATCTATGGCATGAAAATGTTCATAGGGAGGTGATTGCTTTAGCACCGGATATTATAATTGCACTAGTGGCTTCTCCTGCTAGGGGATTTTACGATGGTGGACTGGCTATTGAAGATAAATGGTACAAAATTATTAAACAATTGTCCAAGGAAACAGATTCAAAACTAATTTTTGTAAATCGTGTTGGTTTTGAAGATGGTTTGGGATTTTGGGGTGGTAGCTGCATAGTTGATCAAGGAGAGATCATAGCACAGCTACCAAAATTTAAAACAATAATAGAAACTTTTGAGGTATAAAATGAAAATAGCAATTATGGGAGCAATGCCCGAAGAGGTAGCTCCAATTTTAGAAAAAATTGGAACGTATTCAACAGTTGAATATGCAGGAAATAAATATTATGAAGGTAAATACAATGGGCTAGAAGTTGTAGTTGCATATTCAAAAATAGGTAAAGTTTTTTCTACATTGACTGCAACAACATTAATAGAGCATTTTGGATGTGAAAAATTGCTTTTTAGTGGTGTTGCAGGGGCTGTAAATCCTGAACTTAAAGTTGGTGATTTAATTGTTGCTACAAAGCTTTCACAACACGATTTAGATATTACTGCATTTGGTCATCCATTCGGATATGTTCCAGAAGGTGCAGTGTTTGTAGAAGCTGATTCAAATCTGATTGAAATAAGTAAGAGTGTAGCACAAAGCTTAGGGAAAACTGTTCGTGAAGGTATTATTGCAACAGGAGATCAGTTTGTTGCTAATGAAGAGCGCAAAAATTGGATAGGTGAAATATTTAACGCCGATGCTTTAGAGATGGAGGGAGGAAGTGTTGCAGTTGTATGTAATGCTTTAAACGTTCCATTCTTTATTTTACGTGCAATAAGTGATGCAGCAGATATGGACGCAAGTTTTTCTTTTGACGAGTTTTTGGAAACAAGTGCAATAGAATCTGCAGAGTTTGTTATGAAAATGTTGGATGCGATTGCGGCTAAATGAGTATAAAACTTTCTAAAAAAATCATGTCCAAACTAGGTAAAACAAATGCCGAGTTTGGACTTATAGAAGAGGGCGATAAAATTCTTGTCGGCCTTAGTGGAGGAAAAGATTCTCTAACACTTGTTCATGCTTTAAAAGAGCAGCAACGTCGTGCACCGTTTAAGTTCGAGTTTGTAGCTGTAACTATCACTTACGGGATGGGAGAAAACTACTCAAACTTGCAAGAACACTGTAGAGAGTATGAGATACCACATGTTTTGAAAGAAACAGAGACTTATGAACTTGCAAAAGAGAAAATCCGTAAAAATTCATCATTTTGTAGTTTCTTTTCACGAATGAGAAGAGGTTATCTCTATACGGTAGCACAAGAGCTAGGATGTAACAAAGTAGCGTTAGGGCATCATTTAGATGATGCTGCAGAGAGTTTCTTTATGAATTTTATCTATAATGGACAACTCCGTTCACTTGCTCCAAAGTATACTGCTGAAAATGGCTTGGTTGTTATTCGTCCATTAATTCAGATGCGTGAACGTCAATTGCGTGCTTTTGTAGTTGATAACAATATAGAAGCTATTGGTGATGAAGCGTGTCCTGCTATGCGTTTTGATGTTAAAATGCCATATGC
>JARRNV010000178.1:2937-7318 GCA_037384685.1 Sulfurimonas sp. | reverse complement strand
CTAAGAGAACTCTATAAAAACAATGCACTAACAGAAGATGATGCTACCGAGTGGTATGAGATATCTGCAAACAACATTAATGCTTATGAAAAAGTATCTAAAGATATTTTAACCCACTTTATAATTGAGCTCGACAATAAATATAAAACAAGGTCACAGGATCTCAATATAGCAATAGTTTTATGGGGATTTTCTATCCTTGCGGCGATATATTTTATTTTTCTTATTAACAAATTATTTAAACAATATGAAAAATATACACAAGAGCTAGAACTTTCTTCTTTAACGCTTGATTCTTATGAGGGTGTTGTTATCACAGATAAAGATACAAATATCATCAAAGTAAATAAAGGTTTTGAACGTATTACAGGCTATAGTGCAGATGAAGCGTATATGAAAAAAACATCTCTTTTAAAATCGGGGAAAAATCCTCGATCTTTATACAAAGGGATGTGGGGAAGTATAAATACAACTGGCTCCTGGACGGGAGAGGTGATCAACAAAAGAAAAGATGGAAAGCTCTACTCACAAAGGTTATCTATATCTGCTGTACGTGATAATAATGGGGAAGTACAAAACTATATCGGACATCTTTTCGATATTACAGAACTCAGAAAAGCACAACAAGAAGCATTTTATCAAGCAAGTCACGACTCTTTAACTGAACTGATGAATAGAAAATATTTACTCAAACGTATGAATGAAGAGATCAGTAGAGCAAAGCGTCATAATTTTAAAAATGCATTTTTATTTATAGATCTCGATCACTTTAAAGAGATCAACGACAACTACGGACATCATGTAGGAGATAAACTGCTCAAACATGTTGCAGCAACAATAAAAAATTCTATTCGAGATTGTGACCTTGTCGCTAGAATCAGCGGTGATGAATTTGCCGTAGTACTACTCAACTTAGATCGAAATGAAGAAGAGATAATTAAAGTGGTTTCTTTAATTGTCAATAAAATTCTTATGCAACTTAACAAAGAGGTTCTTATAGAAGGACACAAACTTACAATAGGCTCAAGTATAGGTGTCCGACTCTTCCCGTTAAATAAATTTGACAATGAAGATCAAATTATAAAAGATGCCGATAGCGCTATGTATGATGCAAAAAACAACGGTAAAAACCATTTCGTTATATATAAAGAGTAAATTTCGTTATAATTCCGCACATAAAAAAATGTAGGGAAGCCCTTGTTTGATATAAGAAAATACACATCACACAATGTAAAAAATGACATACTCTCAGGTTTAGTTGTTGCTGTTGCATTGGTTCCGGAAGCTATAGCTTTTAGTTTTATCGCTGAAGTCAGTCCTATTGTTGGTTTATACACAGCATTTATCTTAGGTTTAATCACTGCTATTATTGGTGGAAAACCGGGTATGATTAGCGGTGCAACCGGAAGTGTCGCCGTAGTTATCATTGGTTTGGTCTTAGAAGTAGATGCTATGCTTGAAGGGCTGGAAGTCGGCGGAGATGCACTCTATTTTCAAGTGCTTAATTATGTCTTACTCGCTACTATTATTGCAGGTGCTATTCAAGTTTTAGTCGGTGTTTTTAAACTTGGAAAATTTATTCGTCTTGTTCCGCAACCGGCACTTTACGGTTTTGTAAACGGTCTGGCAATCGTCATCGCCATGGCACAGTTTAAGTTTTTTGATAATCAAGGTATTGCTATGTATGCTATAGTTTTTAGCACAATGCTTATTATGTATACTTTGCCAAAATATACAAAAGCAATCCCTTCAGGTTTGATCGCTATCGTTCTACTCACACTTATAGTTTATTTTGCAAATATCGACACGTTAACAGTTGGAAGTCTTGCAAACCTTTCGGAATTTCAAGGACAACTCCCTCACCTTATAATTCCCGAAACTCTTTTTAGCCTTGATGCAATCATTTTAGTGCTTCCGTACGCAATCATCATGGCACTCGTTGGTTTAATTGAGTCACTCTTGACACTTGCAGTTTTAGATGAGATGAGTGGTGAACGTGGAAGTGGAAACCAAGAGTGTATAGCTCTTGGAACAGGAAACATGGCATGTGGATTCTTTGGAGGAATGGCTGGATGTGCAATGATTGGTCAATCGATTATCAACTACACTTCAGGTGGTCTGGGACGTCTTTCTTCATTTACCGCAGCAGTTGGTCTTTTAATACTTGTTATCTCTTTAACAGATGTTTTAAATGTTATTCCTGTCGGTGTCCTTGTCGGTATTATGTTCATGGTGAGCATCGGTACGTTTGAGTGGTCAAGTTTTTCACATTTTAAACACATGCCGCGTTCTGATCTCTTTGTTATGTTATCGGTTACAATTATCACTGTTTTTGAAGACTTGGCAGTTGCAGTGATTGCAGGGGTTATCATCTCTGCTCTTGTTTTTGCATGGAAACATGCTCGTATCTGGGCAAAAACTAATGTTGAAGCTGACGGAACAAAAGTTTACTCACTTGAAGGTCCTTTATTTTTTGGAAGTGCTACTACATTTTCAGATAACTTTACAATTGATCAAGATCCTCCAAAAGTTGTTATAGATTTTAAAAATGCAAAAGTACTGGACTTCTCAGGTGTTGAAGCTATTGATAGTTTAGTAAAAAAATACGAAGACTCAGGAAGAAACTTACTGCTTCGCCACTTAAGTGCCGATTGTAAAAAAATTCTCAAAAAAGCTGGACCTCATTGTACCTATGAAGAGGATGATCCAACATACAAAGTAGCGATCAACTACTAAAGTTAGTTTTTATCCTATTTCTACCACCCCCTATTTCTACCACCCTCTTTCGCTAAATAAAGAAGCTTATCGGCTTCTTTGTATATTTCAATATCATTCGTAACTTCAGATCCTTCTAAAGATATTAAGCCAATTGAAATAGTCACATAATCACTTGTACTATTACTTTTATGCTCTATATATAACTCTTCAATATCTCTTCTTATATTTTCAGCAAACAGATATGAGTCTTGGATACTTTCCACTTTAAAAACAATTGCGAACTCTTCCCCACCAATACGGAAACAGTAATCTGTAGCTCTTTTTAAATTTTTACTCATAGATGCCGCAACTTGCTGTAAAACCTCATCACCTTTTAAATGTCCGTATGTATCGTTATACTGCTTAAAATGATCGATATCTATCATTAAAAATGACAAGTATCCATTTTCTCTTTTAACTCGGTTAATAATTTTTGGAAACAGATTATTAAAATGACGTCTATTATATACTTTTGTTAAATCATCAGTAATTGAGATCTCTTCAATTTTTTTCTTGTTTGTTATATCGTGTCGTATCGCTGTATATCCAACTTTTTGACCAGCTTCATCATAGTTAGGAGATATAATTGTCTCAACCCAGTAATAAGAACCGTCTTTTCGTTTATTTTTAATTTCACCCTCAAATATCTCATCATTTTGTATTGTTTTCCAGAGATTTCGAAAAAATGAGGGATTCATATCGGGATGTCTTACAAGGTTGTGATTAGCACCTATTAATTCTTCTCTTGTGTAACCACTGATTTCACAAAATGCTTCTGACACATCTATAATTTTCCCATGAAGATCTGTAGAAGAGATAATTACATTTTTATCTATTAAGTGCACATATTTTTCAAGTTCTTCGTTTGCTTTTTGTAACTCATAAGTTTTGTTTTCAATTTCACTATTTAGTAGTTTTCTCTCATATTTCATTCTATATATAGTGATTAGAAAAAAAGCAAACAACAAAACAGTCAGTATAAATAGTGCAAAAGAGTTTTGAATCATCTGATCTAAATACATAGATCTTTTCTTCAACATAAATATTGCAACAACTTTTTTCGTAACAGGATTCATCACTTTTACAAAAGTATAAATTACATAACTTTTTTGGTCATACAATGAAAACGTCTTTTTGGAAAAAGCATTTACTTCAAGTTCACTTTTTATATATGATGGAAGAACAAAATCTTGTCCTGTATATTTTTTCAAAAACTCATTTGTTGACTTTTCATAGTAAAAATCCTTTAGCTGTGATGGTCTATAGTTACTTTGTGCAAAGTCAAAAACCTTTTCCTTTATTACATCTTTAGCGATTAAAAACCTACCTTCAAGAGTATAATGATCGTAAAATATTTTACTCATAGATAAACTGCTAAAAGATATCTCAACGCTTCCTAAGTATCTCTCGTTTAAAAATAATGGGAAAACAAATCTATAGCCATTGTATAGTCTTCCTTCTTCAAATCCATCTATAGGTTTGTGAGTATCATTTACATACTTAACTGTCGCTCTTACATTCGTTAAATTATCTCCAAATTTTTCCGGTTTATGAACCCTTAAAAAACTGTTATTATTTTTAAGATGAAAATGGAGTTGTTTAAGATTTGCGTTTTGTAAAAGTT
>JARRNV010000178.1:0-2910 GCA_037384685.1 Sulfurimonas sp. | reverse complement strand
GTGTCGATTTTGGTCAAAAATATTATAGTTGCTATCTGTTTGGACTGTCTATATACAAGTTTATAATCTTGTGAAATATACTCTGTTTCTTTATCTAGTTGTATTTGAATTTTATGTTTAATATCAAGTTTAAAGAAAAGGTAACTAACAATAGTAAAAGCTACAAAAGCGATGTAATAGTATCTTGTTTTCATTAAGTTGCGTTCCTTTTTAAATTACAAAAGCTCTTGTTTTGGTTCCCCTATGTAGTATCCTTGTGAACACTGAATTTTATACTCTCGAACTTTTTCTTCTACCTCTTTACTGTGAACAAACTCAGCAATGACTACAATATTACATAAACTACAAAAATCTATTATAGATTGTACTACTATCTGACTCCGTTTACTTTGAGGTAAATCTTTAATAAATAAACCATCGATTTTTACATAATCAGGTTTAAAGTCTATTAAACGAGCAAAGTTTGAATTTTCAACACCAAAATCATCTAATGCAATTTTAAAACCTTTTGCTCTTAAAGAGTTTATCTGTTCGAGCATATTTGGCTCTGTAAGTGTAGTTATATCTTCTAAAATTTCTAATATTACCCTTGAAGGTTCAATGTTGTGTTTTTCACATTTATGCAAAAGTAGTTTTTCCAAATATCCTAAATTGATATCTTCAGATGTTATATTGATCGAAAAACTATAGTTGGTTTTTTCAAATTTTTTAAATGCCGTTGTTATTACAAAACGGGTAATAAGCTCTAAAATACCGGTCATTTTACACGCATGTAGAAAGTTATCCGGTGTTATAAATGAATCCCCGTAAGCAATTCTAATGAGACACTCGTATTTATTTACTTTGTCTAAGTCATTGTTAAAAATTGGTTGATAAAACAAAACAAATTTTTCATCTTCTATGTACTGTCTTATATGTGTAATCCAGTCATTATTTTTGAGTTGGTTTTTTATATATGTTGAATCTATGTCGAAAAGTTTATATGAGTTTCTTCTATATCTGCGTGCTTCATTCAATGCCAAGTTTGCATAGTTTATTAGGTTATAGCCTTCTCCCGTATAAACACCTATACTGAAAAAGACTTTTATTGATGTACTATCATCATGATACACTTCTATACTATTAAAAAAAGAGATAACCATTTGAGCTAGTTCCTCTTTTTCTATATCTAATAAGGTTTGGTTTGTTAAAAATGCAAACTGATCACCGTCAAAACGAAATATTTCACCGTGTGCAGGTTTTAACTTTTTAAGATATGACGACAAGCTTATCAAAACTTCATCACCTACTTGATAACCATAAGTATTATTTACATTTGCAAAGTTATCTATATCCAAAATAAAAAGTGTGTATGTGTGATTCGTTTTCACATACTCTAACAAGGCTGTTCTATTTTTCAAACCCGTCAAATCATCTTGATAACAGTTACATTGTTTCTCTTCTAGTTCTAATATCATCTTGTCATAATAGCGAAAAAAGTTTTAAATTGTATGAATCGGTAGCTCAACACAAAAACAACTACCATCTTTTAAAGGTGAAAAACTAATCTTTCCTTTCAACCTTGTCTCTATAATATTTTTTGCTATATACAGCCCTATACCGGTACCTGATGATTTATGTTTGGTTGTAAAATAAGGCTCAAAAATTTTATTCTGAATTGAACTATCAATTCCACCGCCGTTATCTATAACTTTTAATTGCCCTAAATTGCCATCTTTTTCTAATGAGATAATAATTAGTCCTTTTTTAATCAAAGATTCACTGATTGATTTTTTGATTGCATCTATTGCATTATTGAGTAAAATAAATAACACTTGCTTAAACTCATTTTCTACACCTTTAAAAGTAAAATTTTTTGTATCAAACTTTGTCTTTACTTGAATTTTAGAGTCTTTAAACTGTGCTTCTAAAATCCTAAGTGTTTCATCTATGTTTTTACTTGGTAAAAAATCAACTTCTTGATCGTCTGCAGCAGGATTTAAAAAGTTTCTAAAATCATCAATTGTATTAGAAAGATAGCTAATGTTGTATGCAATGGCTTCTAGTTTTTTTGAAAGTTCCTCTTTATTGATCTCGCTTACGGCAACTTGCGTTTCAATATTTGCAATTGCTAGTCCCATAATATTTAAAGGTTGTCGCCATTGATGGGCGATAGATTCAAGCATTTCACCCATTGCTGCTTGACGAGATTGATGTAACATCAGCTTCTCTTGGTTTTGCTGCTTTTGTACCTCGTTGTCAACTCTCTCTTCTAATTTTTCATTAAAAGCTTTGAGTTCTTTTCTTTGCTGTTCTAAAAGTTGTAAGTTAACCTCTAAAGTTTGTTGTGTATTTTTTAACTCCGTAATATCACGTCCTGCTCCAACCGTTCCTATAATATTTCCCTTATTATCGTAAAATGGGGCTTTATAAACTTCAAGGTATAAAAGCTTTCCTTTTACGTTTCCATACTCTTCAAAACGCATAGGCTTATTTTGTTCTATAACTATTTTGTCACTGTTAAAACATAACTCGCCAAATGTGTGCCACTGGGGATTTTCTTTATGAGCATCACGCTCTCTTTGTGCAAAAAACATATCATTGTTTCCCACAGCTTCACTCGGATCCTTTGCCATTAATAATCCGTCACATATAGCTTGGTTTGCATAAAGGTATTTTCCCTGAGTATCTTTAATCCAGAGCATATCCGGAAGATGAATGGTAAATAAGTTGAGCAACTCTTTAGAGTGACGTAACACTTCCATATACATCTCTACACCCTCTTTTATTATTGAAGCTTTACAAATGTCTCGGGTTGAATACTTTTATATTTTGGCATATTCATCCCGATATTCGCATTTATGTATGTTGGATCTGCTATTACATACTTTCTTGATCCAAGTTTTATACTATCCCCTTTAAGAGGTATAT
>JARRNV010000177.1:0-5352 GCA_037384685.1 Sulfurimonas sp. | reverse complement strand
CCTGAGTGGGAAACACTTTTACAAAGTTATGATGCTGCTGTTGCACTATATGGAAAATTAGACCAGAAACCAACACGTACACAAGATAGAAACAAAGAGATTAAAAAACAAAAAATCGATCTAAACTCTTACCATTTTGAAAATGAACCAGATACCGACTTTGTTTTACCGCAAAATAGAAAATGGGCTGAAGCTATTCGCGATAAATGGATTAATATCGGTGAAAATGGTGCTATTCATGCGTATCCTGTTGTAGCGGGTGCTGAGAAAAAACATCACTCTGAGGCAATTGAAGTGATCGACAAGTCACAATACCATGAGGGTAAAAAAGTGGGCTCATTTATAAGAGCGACTGAAGAGGATATGAAACTAGCTATAAAAACAGCAAAAGAGGATCCTGACGGCTGGAGAAAACTGTCACACCAAGATAGACAAAAAGTTTTAATGAACGTTGCCGATGAGTTTAGAAAAGCACGAGCAGACCTCATAGGTATTGCAGCAGCAGAAGTTGGGAAAGTGTTCACCGAAACAGATGTAGAGGTGAGTGAAGCGATTGACTTTTTAAACTTTTACCCTTATAGTGTTACAAAACTAGCAGGTTTAACAGGGATCCAAGCTACGCCAAAAGGGGTTGGGCTTGTTGTAAGTCCTTGGAACTTTCCAATAGCGATCCCTACAGGTGGGGTTGCAGCCTCACTTGCAGCCGGAAATACCGTTATCTTAAAACCGGCAGATGATGCGATGCTGTGTGCATATATGTTATGTGAATGTTTCTGGCGAGCAGGAGTAAGTAAAAATACACTGCAATTTATCACTGCTAGTGGAAGTGAAGTTGGAAAGCATATTATTCCTAGCAAAGATATTGATTTTACGATATTTACAGGTGGAGAAGAAACGGCATACCGCATTATAAAATCTCGCCCAGATATAGCTCTTAGTGCGGAGACCGGTGGAAAAGATGCAACGATAGTTACAGCGATGTCTGATCGCGAACAAGCTTTAAAAAATGTAGTTGTTTCAGCATTTCATAACTCCGGACAAAAATGTTCAGCTACTTCGTTAATGGTACTTGAAAAAGAGTTGTATGATGATCCAAAGTACAAACAAGCGATCAAAGAAGCGGTAGAGTCACTTGAAACAGGTTCTGTATGGGATTTTAAAAATCGTATCGGGACACTAAGTAATCTCCCACAAGGAAATTTGAAAAAATCACTTTCATACCTTGACGATGGTGAAGAGTGGTTGGTAAAACCAAGTTATGCCGATCAGGGTAATCCGTATATGTTAAAACCATCTGTTAGATGGGGAACAAAAGCAGGCGATTTTTGTCATATGCATGAGCTTTTCGGTCCGGTTCTTAGTGTTGTTAGAGCCGAGAATCTTGAAGACGCTGTAAATATTGTAAATGAAACGGGATACGGACTAACATCAGGAATTGAAAGCTTAGATGATCGAGAAGTTGCGTACTGGAAAGAGAACATAATTGCCGGAAATCTCTATATTAACCGTGGAACAACAGGTGCAATTGTGATCCGTCAACCTTTTGGCGGAATGAGAAAATCAGCAATTGGAAGTGGGAAAAAAGCGGGCGGCTTTAACTACGTGAGTCAGTTTATGAATCTCGATTATCATGACACAAACTTATATGAGAGTTGTTCAACCGATTTTATTGATCATATGCGTGTATTTTTCAGTCGAGATACTTTGTTTAATGAAGAGTGTGAAGTAGCACTGCGATACGGATGTCATTTTGCACATTGGTATGAAGCAGAGTTTATGAAAGAACACGATTATGCACATATTCGTGGTGAAAGCAATGTAATCCGCTATCTTCCTGTGAAGAGTGTCTTACTCCGTTTGGAAGACAACGATAAATTTGAAGAGGTTTTAGCGAGTATAGTAGCTATTAAAATGGTTGGAGCAAAACTACATATTTCATTACCGAAACGTTCACGCAAAGCGGAGTATATATGGCTTGAAGCAAAAGCAAGTTCTATTTTAGAAAATAGTGATCTTATAGTTCGCGAAGATGAAGAGGAGCTTGTTGAGTCGATGAGTAATTACGAGCGCATACGCTTCTTGGCAAAAGAAAATGTAAGTGAAACTATTTATGAAAAAGTAGCCCCTAAAGCGATCTATATTGCAACGACACCTTTTGTTGCACACGGTAGAGTTGAGATGATGCACTATTTTGTAGAACAAAGTGTTACTAACTCTTACCATCGATATGGAAATTTAGGTATACAAGGTTTAAACTTTTATACTAAACAAATTCAAGAGTAGGTATAATATCGTCATTGAACAATTATACGGGATAAATAAATGATTTTAATGATAGATAATTATGACAGCTTTACGTACAATATAGTCCAGTATTGTCGTGAACTTGGAGCTGATCTGAAAATTATTCGTAATGATGAGATGAGTGTAGAAGAGATTGAAGCTCTTCACCCTGAAAAGATTATAATATCTCCGGGACCTGCTTCTCCGGATGAAGCAGGTGTAACATTAGCAGTCATCGATCACTTTAAAGATAAATTGCCAATTTTGGGGATCTGCTTGGGGCATCAAAGTATTGCACAAGTTTTTGGCGGTGATGTTGTTCGTGCTAAAAATATGATGCATGGAAAAACTTCAACTATGAAACAGCATATCTCTTGTGAAATCATTAAAGATCTACCAGAGGAGTTTATCGCTACACGTTACCACTCTTTGATCGTAGATAAAAACACTTGGCCTGATGTGATTGAGCCAACAGCTTATTCAACTGACGATGACGAGATTATGGCACTTAAAATTAAAGATAAAGATATATATGGTGTACAGTTTCATCCGGAATCTATAATGAGCCAGTACGGACATGAGATTATAGGAAACTTCTTAAAGATATGATACAGCGTCTCATCTCAGATAGACAATTTGTCTATTTCCTCTTCAGAAACTTATGTGCTTTACGAAGAAAACTCATTTTTGAGTTATGTTTTTAACTTTATAATTTCTGTTTTTGGCAATAATGATTATGCGCTAAGAGTTCCAATAATTATAATTCACCTAATCTCTGTGTTGCTTTTTTATTCTATCTCACAATATTACTTAAAAAATACAAGAGACAGACTTTGGTTGTTATTTTTATTTGTAATGCTTCCAGGGACTTTAAGTGCTGCATTAGTACTTAGTCACGCTTTTTTAGTACTATTTGGACTTTTACTTTATATATATCTTGATCAAAAATACCCTTCAAAATATACAAATATACTTTTAGTCCTTTATGCATTTATAGATGGAGGATTTGCGTATCTATTGCTAGGGGTGTTGGTATACAACATCTTTATGAAAGATTATAAAAACATTGCATTTAATCTTGTTTTGTTGGCAGTGTCCGCGTATCTTTATAGACTGCAAATATATGGAGTGCCGAGTGGACACTTCTTAGATACTATCGGTGTGTACAGTGCTATATTCACACCGATAGTTTTCATATATTTGGTTTATTCTCTTTATAGAAAGTATTTAGCAGACAAGATAGATAAAGTTTGGTACATCGCAACAAGCACACTGATTTTCTCTTTATTGCTCTCATTTAGACAACGATTAGATATAGAATACTTTGCACCCTATCTAATGATAGCTTTACCTTTGGCTGCACAAACTTTTACACACTCATATAGAGTGAGACTCAAGATGTTTAGAAAGAGATATAAAACTATCTTTGTGCTTTCATTTATATTTTTAATTCTCAATACATTGGTCGTTTTATTTAACAAAACAATATATTCGTTTATAGAAGATCCTAAAAAACATTTTGCATACAATATGTATGTAGCCAAAGAGCTGGCGTATGAACTAAAAGCTATGAATATTTACTGTGTAGATACAGATTCTAAAATGCAGCAAAGACTCTATTTCTATAATATAGATAAATGTACCACTAATTTTCTCGAAGAGGTCTCTTTATCTCATAAAAACAGATCAGATGTAACAATAAGTTACAAAGAGAGACCGGTATATAGAGCAAATGTTACAAAAATAAACACAAAAGACTCTAAATAGCTAATTAGCACTTTTTGCGAATGCATTTATTAGCAACTTTATGCTACAATCACACCCAAATATCAAACATAGGGAGTTTCTATGGCTCAAAAAGCGATACGAGAATATGACGCGAAGTCGATTTTAGCAAAACATTGGAATAAGTACTTTCCAGACTTTACTTATGCATATGAAACAGTTATGGTTCAAAACGGTACTGAACTAAACGCTGCTGCAAAAGAAAAAGCTTGGTTAAATGAGAAACCACTAGTAGCAAAACCAGATATGCTATTTGGTAAACGTGGTAAAAACGGTTTAGTTTTATTTAGAGACCAAAAACCTGGTGATGTGTCTTTAGCGAAAGCTGCATCTTGGATTGATGAAAAGTCAAGTGATAAACAATCTGTATACTTCTCATTTGATGGTGATACTCCAACTGGTGAGCCAAAAGTTGATATGTTAACTCACTTTGTAGTTGAGCCGTTTACTCCACATGATCAATCTGAAGAATACTATATTTCTGCTACATGTGTAGGTGACGATGACGTTCTTTATATGTCAGCTGAAGGTGGTATGGAAGTTGAAGAAGGTTGGGATGAAAAAGTTACTGAAGTTGCATTCCCTATTACAGCTACTGAAGAAGAGATCGCTGAAAAAATCGCTGCAAATGTTCCAGCTGATGTAAAAGCTGAAGATAAAGAAAACTTTGCAAAATTTGCAATCGGTTTTTTCAGAGCGTACCGTGAATTAAACTTTGCATACCTTGAAATCAACCCATTTGTAATGCAAGGTAACAAAATTGAGCTTTTAGATATGGTTGCTAAACTTGATGATACAGCTGGATTTATGATGGTAGACGCTTGGGGTGATGTTGAATACCCAACTGCATTTGGTATGGAAGAAAAATCTCCAGAAGTATTAGCTGTTGAAGAAGCTGATGCAAAAACTGGTGCTTCATTAAAACTTACTCTACTTAAACCTGAAGCTAGAATCTGGACTATGGTTGCCGGTGGTGGTGCATCTGTTGTTTATGCAGATACTATTGCAGATATGGCAGGTATTGATGATCTTGCTAATTATGGTGAGTACTCTGGTGGTCCAACTACTGGTGAGACAAAATTCTATGCTGAAACTCTTTTAGATCTTATGACAAGAGAAAAAGATGCTCAAGGTAGAGATAAGATTCTTATCATTGGTGGTGCTATTGCAAACTTTACAGATGTTGCAAAAACATTTACAGGTATTATTCAAGCATTTGAAAACTATGCAGATAAAATGAAAGAAGTGGGTGTTAAAATCTACGTAAGACGTGGTGGACCGAAC
>JARRNV010000176.1:0-4296 GCA_037384685.1 Sulfurimonas sp. | reverse complement strand
TTGTAAAACCTCTGAAAAAATACAGAAAAACTATTATAAAAGCGGAGATAATCTATATCGTGTGTCGGTACGATTTTGAATCGTTTTTCGTTTTTTACAATGTCTATAAATTCAAGCTCCTCTAAAAGCTTTTGCAATAGGGTCGCATATCTGTTTACGACTGGAATATGTGCAAAACTATTTTGGATGCTTAGGCTGTAGTTTTCATCAAATCTTCCGAAATTATCTTTGTTAGAAAGGATATGCTCCTCAAAACGACTTAACATAAAAAAAGCCGAAGCAAATAAGTCTGCATGGCATATGATAGTGTCGGGCGAATATTCGATTGTATCATCTCCATAAATAAAAGGGATCTCATGAGAGTTGTCCCAAGTTACCTCTCTTGGAATTGCATCATTACAAAGGTAAGAAAGCGGTTTTAAAAAACGATTAAAAAAACAATCTTTAATGATGAGGGTTTTGTTGTCAAAAGTCAGGGTGTAATCTTTTAGATCCGTAATCTCAATTTGATATTCAAGTGTCAAAAAATTTTTAAAGAGCGTCTCAATGATATAACAACGTTCTTGGATATTATTGTTGGGAATTTTAACGTGCAACATGTTTGTTTATCAACTTTTCTAGGAGTTCAAAAGAGTGAATAACCAAGTCATTTACATGATCAATTTTCTCAAAGTTTTGGTTTTGTAACTGTCCAAAAAGTTCTTGAAATTCTTTGTAAAGGATTTGCTGAGGTTTGTTTTTCAGATCAAGGGCAAAGTTTTCCATATTGTAATACGCTAATAGGTCTCTGTATTTAATGTTCCATCCTACGGCAATAACTTTTGTACTGCTTGAAAGAGCTGCAACAAGAGCATGGTATCTTGATACGATAGCATACTCACTATTGGCAATAATTGCTTTTGCCTGCATAGGGGTAAGTTCATCTTCTATAAGTGTGATCTTTTTCGGATCTAATAGCGAGAGAACTTTTTTTGCCACCTCTATATCACACTCATTTTTATTATCGGAATACATATGGGGTAAAAAAACAAGCTGCATATCAAGTTTTTGCAGATAAGAGGCAATATTGGCAAATAGTTCTATATAGCTTTGAGCAGAAGTTTTTGCATCTTTTAATCTGTATGCAACTGAACTAGGTGAGAGGACAATATATTTTCCTTCTACTTTATTGGCATGGAGATACTCTTTCGCCCATGAAAGCTTTTCTGGTTCTAAAAGCACTGCAATATCAGGAAAATCAATCACGTTTGCATTTGGAGCAATTTTTTTACACTCTTCAAGGCTTTGTTTTCCCCGTGCAAAAATTGTATCTAAATGATTAAATTCATATTTGGCAAAAAAGGAAGTATTCAAGTTATTTATAGGACCGTAGCTGAGATATGTTGAAAGATGGGCATATTTACATACTTTTAAGTTATAGTATTTTGCCCATTGCAGCTCTTGTTTGTAATCTATTGCACTCACCGCAAAAGTAAAAGAGAGCTGATTATTAAAACGTTTTTGAAGTTCTTGGACAAGTGTGAGTGCCATAGCTGCACCGCCGAGGTTTCTACTGAGACATAATCCTGTAACTAAAATCTGCATCTTAATCTAAAATACTCTTTATAAACTGCTCTACAGTATTGTTTTCATTTGTATATGCTTCTTGTTCTTTAGCTATAATCTCTGTAACCTCTTGTGCAAGATCAAGATTTTGAATGAGTTCTGAGGCATATTCAATATATTTTTCATGTGAATATGGGTAAACAAATCTTCTTAGTTTGTTTTCGTGCTCTTGAATCCATTCATCAGATCCATTTACTAAAGAGACAAAAGGTTTTTTCTTGTGTATGAACTCTTGAAAAGCCTCACCCCCACCTAATTTAAATGGTGTGAGCCAAAGATCTATGATATAACCATATAAGTGAGCATCAATTCTACCTGTAAAATAAAACCTTTTTTCAATGCTATATTTTTTTAGTAGTGAGACTATATTTGTTGTATCACCATCACCACATGCCAAATAGATCGTATTTGGATTAGTTTTCATAATTGCAGCAACAGATTTTATATACTCTTCATCGTCTATCTTTATCATACGACCGATGCTGCCTAAGATGAAACTCTCTTTGGGGTATAAGTCTCTTGTGTTTTTAATAAGTTCTGGATCGATGGGCGGATTGTATTTTTCAAGATCTACGGCAAGTGCGAAATCTTTATAAAAACCATATTCTGCATCTGGTTGAAAGTGTGAGATGTATTGATCTATGTTTTGCAGTCTATACTCAAAATTTCCATGTGACCAGTAGATCTGTTTGGGAGCTGTCCTTGTTGTAAATAAAAAGTTATATTCAGGACGAGAGTGCATTCCTATGAGAATATCTACTTTGTCTTTTATCAGTTTTCGACGCACTTGCAGGGATTTTTTCACTATTGAGTAAAACTCATCATTATTATTCCCGATACACTCTTTATGTAGATCAACATAAGTGACTCCAAGCTGTTTGAAGTCTTCTACAGTTTGTGGATTTGAACCGCCAAACTCTTTGAAATTAAGATCATAAACGATAAATTCAAATTGATCAGAGTTATACTCTTTAAGAGATTGCATCAAAAGTTTGAGTACATTGTAAACCGAATAGTTGATCAAGCGCTCTTGCACAAAACCGACTTTAATTTTTTTATTGCTGATCTGTTTTGTATTTTCTTTGATCTTATATTTTGGAATCATAAAATCTTGAATAAACTTTTCCAAGGGCTTTTCTATCTGGGTGTTGAACTCTTTAAACTCCTCTTGTGTTTGTGCAAGTCCGCTTGAGCAAAATACTAAAGGGGTATAGAGATAAAATGCCAGTTCATCAAGTTGATTTTCAAGTGCTAGTTCAAAGGTGTTCTTGAGACTTTGAAAAATAGTTTTAAAAGCTTTCCCTCTTGGATAATGAGTGCTTGTGAGATAGTAGAGTTTATAGATCAAATGTTTTTGTTTGAGTATATCTTTATCGATAAACTCCTGTGTAAATATGCTCTTAGAAAAGTTTGTGAGATAAAACTCAAGTTCACTCTCTTCAAAAAGCATTTTAATTAGTATAAAATCATTTTCAAACTGCTGTAGATCGTCAAAAGTAGCCAAAGCATCGAAATACTCTTGTGTAGTTTCTGTCTTGGTTTGTAAAAGCGTGAGGCTATATTTTAAGTGAAACAGATAAAAATGTTTCTTTGTTTGCGGATTTTTTTCTAAAATAGCAACTATTTTCTGGATGATAGCGATGTTATCTTGACTTAGAGCAATTTTATTTTTTAAGAGGAACTTGGCAGTTTCCAAGATTTTATATATTGCAACAAAAGGGATATTAACATTGACAAGGTTCTCTACATAAATATACTCAAGGAAGGTTTGTAAAATATCAAGGGCATTTGTTTGTGAAGTTGGTGTTTCAATAAGTTTGTTGATATTTTGCAACCTTTGTGTTTTTACCGATTCCAAAGCCATTGAAAGTTGCCCAATTATAGTGTTTTGAATATCTGCAGAGAATCCCATCGTGTCAAAGTTGATTTCCTGAGGGTATGGGTATGGGGATGTTAAAAAATAGTTTGCAAAGTTTTCTATAGGGACGTGGATACAGTTGCTTGGTTCATTTTGAAGTTTTTCCCCGTCGTAAAAAAAGATTTGCTCTGACTCATCGCTTTGCTTAGCCATCTCTAAAGCTACGGATGGATTAAATACATAAACATTGTCCTTATTATTCATACTGTGTAGACTCCATATATAACTTTGCTTTTTCCAGATCTTCTCTTGTATCTATATCCAAACTTTTCTCTTTTGACATTGTGTAGGCGATCGTTTTTTCACAAAACAGTTTTTTGCTTTTTAAAAACTCTGAAATTTTGATGATATAGATCGCACCGTTACTCATATATACACTAGGGAGTTCTTGTCTTGGCATAAACGGGTATTCGTTATTTGCAATCCCTTCAATGTATCCATCGCTATTTTCTTTAAATGCTTTAAGTATTTTATTGTCCTCTTCATATACACTGATCAAAGCATCGGCATCAGAATTTAGTAACATTTCAAAAGCATTGTCTATATCGTTATGATCTCTTAGAGGGGAGGTTGGTTGCAATAAAATGAGGTACTCAAACGCATCTAGATCATCCCCAAGGGTTTGCAGCATATGCTCGATCACCGCTTCGCTTGAACTTGCATCTTGTGCTAAATTCTGCGGTCTTTTGATCGTCTCTGCTCCAAACTCTTCGGCAATCTTCAGTATCGTATCTCCATCAGAACTTACAACTGTTTTTGAGATATATTTTGAG
>JARRNV010000175.1:0-5663 GCA_037384685.1 Sulfurimonas sp. | reverse complement strand
GCTACAGAGTGGTTACAACACCATACTGATTTGGAAAATATATTAGAAGCGAAAAAACAGTGTGCAAGTCTGGCACCCAAAACAATGCCCACCACGATATATAAAAAAAGAGTATCAAGTTGTTCAAGGTCTTTATTTTCTCTTCTGTAAAACCATTTCATCATTTCCAAACCGGATAAAATTGCAGTCGCAAAGAGTATTCCATACCAAAATACTCTCATCCCCCCGATAGAAAATGCTATAGGATCTGCATTCCAAACAAAATGTTCCATTATTTTTTCAATGCCTCTGCGATAAGTTCAATCGGATTTTTAAAGACAGTTTTTTCATTTCCTGCATAACTCATAGAAGCATTTATCTGCATACGACAAGCACTACATTCAGCACTTACAACTTCAGCACCTGTTTTCTCAATCATCGCTGCTTTTGGTACACCTGCCGCTTTTGCGAAATGGTGTTTTTCAGTCTGCATAGTGATCCCACCAAAACCACAACAAGCATTCGGATCACTCATCTCTACAATCTTATAGTTTTTCGAGATCAAATTTCTAGGTTCTTGATAGACACCTTGCATCTTTCTTGCATGACATGGATCGTGGTACGTAACTATACGTGTATTTTGTTTTTTCGCTTCTAATATATTTTCCAAATCAGTATGGTGTTGTAACCACTCTGTAGCCATATACACTTTTGACATCACAGATTTCGCACGCGCTTTCCAATCAGGCTGATCGTGAAAAAAGTGTTCATAATCAATCTTTAACATTGCACTACATGTAGCTTCCGGTACTATAATAGCTTCAATATCATCACCTAAAGATTCAAAGTATCTGATGTTGTGTTTTGCGTTGTACTCAACAGTATCAAAATCACCTGTAAAATAAGCAGGGGCACCACAACATTTTTGATCTTTAGCCAAAAATGCATCGATCTCTAAAACATCTAAAATTTCTAAAAGAGAATCTCCGATCGATCTGTAATTATAATTTGCAAGACAACCGATAAATACAGCAACTTTACGTTTTCCACCATTGTCTATGTTTTCAGGATATGCGTTTAGAAATGATGTTTTTCGTAAACTTGGCAGGAGTCTGTCAACTTTTAACATTGGTAGAGAAAATCTTGCTTTCATTGAGTCGATGTCAGATTGGATCTTAAACCCACACGTCTGAAATGCCCAACCAAGTTTAAAAGCAAGATCGTTTAACCAACGGTGACGTAATAGTAAAAAGAAAAGTTTTTTATACCAAGCAATGCCAAACTTTTTAGCGATATCGGCACGTGCTTGTTCGATCACCATATCAGTTGGAAGTGATTTTGGACAAACATCTACACAGTTTGTACATAAAAAACAAGATTCAAATATATCTTTTGCCGTATGATCAAGTTCTAAATTTCCACGTTTATATGCACCAAGTAAGTCAATAAATCCACGTGGAGAAGTCACCTCGTCTGCATTTACCTTATGAATAGTACAAACAGGTATACATTTCCCGCATTTAACACAATCATCAGCTGTTTGACCAAAGTCAAATATTTCATCTAGTTTTTTATCTATTCCCACGTTTATCTACACCGTTTTTGAAAATGTTTTTTTACTACCTGCATGTTGATGCATATACGCATCAAACGGCATCGCTATATTTCTGATCAGTAATGTTCCCGTTTGAGAACATGCAATTTTATCATCATCTATTGTTATTAGATCTTCAGCCGCAAATGTTTGTAGTTCCTCTAAGGCATCTTTAAAATACTCTTTGAAATTAATGTTAAACTCTGCTTCAAAACGTTTAATGTCAAGTTTAAAGTTACTCATTAACTCCATGATCACATACTGGCGAATCAAGTCATCTTCGTTTAATACAACTCCACGTTCAAACGGAAGTTTTCCTGCATCGATCGCCTCTTCATAAAGTTTCATATCTTTATGGTTTTGTGCATAATAATCAACACCTTCACCAATCGAAGTAAGTCCCACACCGATTAAATCAGCTCCACCTTTTGTAGTGTAACCTTGGAAGTTTCTGTGTAACTCCCCTTTTTCGATCGCTTTAAAAAGTTCATCATCAGGTTTTGCGAAGTGATCCATTCCAACCATTTTATACCCGTGACTTGTAAAAAAGTCGATCGTATACTGCATAATTTGGAGTTTTTCATCAGGTTGCGGCAACGTTGTTTCATCGATTTTACGCATTGTCTTCTTGAGCCATGGAACATGAGCATAATTAAATACCGCAAATCTATCCGGATCAAGTGTTAATGAAAGCTCTAAAGTCTCTTTAAATGTCTCTAAGTTCTGATATGGGAGTCCGTAAATTAGATCGACGTTCACTGAAACCATATTGTATTTTCGTGCTAAATCCATCGCATTTTTAGTAATATTATAAGGCTGAACACGGTGAACTGCAACTTGCACTTTTTCATTGAAGTCTTGAATCCCAAAACTTACACGATTAAACCCTGCTTCACTCATTACACGCATCTGATCTTCATCAATATGACGCGGATCAATCTCACATGAAACCTCAGCATCCTCTGTAAAGTTTGGAAAGTATGACTTAATCTCATCAATAACGATTTTAAGCTGATCTGCAGAGAAAAATGTAGGGGTACCGCCACCAAAGTGCATCTGGATCACTTCCCGTTTCATATTTAAGTGTTTAGAGAGGATTTCAAGCTCACGCTTTAAGTAATCAATGTAGCGCAGCATCTTATCTTCTTTTGAAGTAAACACAACATTACATCCACAAAAATAACACGCATTTTTACAAAATGGGAGGTGAAAATACAAACTTAAAGGACGAGAATCATCTAAAATAAGAGGTTCAGACCAAAGGGAGGATTTATCCTCTTGTTTTTAGCTCTTAAAAACAGTAATCATCCCCGCGATTATCTCGAAAAAAGGCTAATAAACCTATTAAGCTCGATATTGTTCAACCATTTTTTTAAATTGTCTCATTTTTTGAGCAATTTCAGTAATCTCAAACAATTCCACTTTTAGCAGTAATTCATTTGCATATTCCTGCATATATTCGCAGTTTTGCTCTTTAGCATCTTCCAAAATAGCTTTTGCAAACTCAGTAATCGTTCCAAGATCATTACTTCCTAAAGCTTCTTTGAAAAGAACTATAGTTTCATTTGAGAGTTCTGGTATAAACTTTTGCAGTTCCTCACTATTTATTGTATTCATATCATGCATTTGTGTTACAGAATTTTTGAGTGAATATTTTAAAAACTTTGCGAGTTCTTTAAAAAGTTCAACTTTAGAAACAGGTTTTCTCAAATATCCGTCGAAATTATTTTTATGGATCTTATTAGCTTCACTTTGCATAATCGAAGCTGTTAAAGCGATAATTGGTATAGTTTTGTACTTCTCTTTTATAATTTTTGCAGCAGCATAACCATCAAGTTTTGGCATTCTAATATCCATAAGGATCAAATCAAAACTATTTTCTACTACTTTTTGCAAAGCATCTTCACCATCTTCAGCTTCCATAACTAAAAGATTTGTATCTTCTAGACTACCTTTCACTAACACTCGATTCTCTTCTATATCATCAACCACTAAAATTTGTGCTTTAGAAAATTCAATATTTGAATGATGTAACTCTTCTTCATTCTCTTGCGAGGTATCCTCAAGTGCTCCAATTGAGATATTTTTTAAAGTAACTGTAAATGTAGAACCTTCTTGAGAATTACTTTTTACTCTGATATTCCCGCCCATTAAATTGGCAAGTTTTTTGGAAATAGCAAGCCCAAGCCCTGTCCCTCCATATTTTTTGGCATCTTGCTGCTCTTGCTGTTCAAACATATTAAATATTTTTTCTTGAGCCTTTTTTGGAATCCCTATACCGCTATCGATAATTTCAATGATAATATCTACTTGACTTAAATGCTCATCTATGTTTTGTATATGTGCAACAATACGTACAAACCCTTTTTCCGTAAACTTTATAGCATTACCGATTAAATTAATCATAATTTGTTTAATCCGTAATCCATCACTAATAATTACAGCAGGAATTTTATCATCATACTCAAGTTCTAATTTTAGCCCCTTTTGTTCTGCTTGCAATGCAAATAAGGAGTATGTTTCCTCCATTATTTTTTTAAGGTTAATTGTTTTATTTACAATTTTCATCCTGCCAGATTCTATTTTTGATAAATCCAATATATCATTAATTAAAACTAGTAAACTTTCTCCTGAATTACGGATAGTTTTAATAAAAGATTTTAATTTTTTGTCCACAATTTTTTCATCTAAGAGCTCGGCAAAGCCTAAAATAGAATTCATTGGTGTTCTAATCTCATGACTCATATTAGATAAAAAGTTTGACTTTGCCTGATTGGCATTTTGAGCTGCATTTTTTGCTTCAATCAATTGCTGGTTCATCTCTAAGAGTTGTTGTTCTGCTTCTGTCCTTCTTCTTACCTCTAAACTTAATTTACGATTCCAAAAAACTGTAAGTGCAATAAGAAATAATAAAGCTCCTACAACTTTAAAAAGAAGAGAAAAATCTACTTGCTTATCAAATTTAACCTGTACCCATTTGTTATATATTTTGGCTTTTTCATCTTCCATTATAGAGTCTATTGCGTTATTTAAGATCTCCACTCCAGTCTTATCCCAATCATTACGAAGTGCCATATGAAATTCAAAACGATAATTACTCATCCCTGATATTTTCAGATTAAAAAAACCTTTTTGTTGTATATAGCTACTCACTACTGCTAAAAGATCTATATAAGCATCAGCTTTACCTTCTACAACCATTTTTAAGGCCTCTTGAATATTTGCTGCTGTTAATAACTTTATCTTTGGATGTTCTTTTGCTAGAATTTCACCTATTGAGTAACCTTTAACATAAACCACTCTCTTCCCGTAAAGTTCACGTATGTCAGATATAAAAGGAACATCATTTCTTGTTACAAAAACTTCAGACATTACAATATAAGGCTTTGAGTAATTTACAATTTTTTGGCGCTGATTTGTTTTAGAGATGCAGCTGTACATATCAGCTTCTCGTTCTGCAATTTTTTTAATACTCTCAGACCAATTTTTTGTAGCTACTCTTTCAAACTTTATCCCTGTTTTTTGTGAAATTATTTCAAGAAAACTACTTGATAATCCAAGATGTATTGAACCATCTTTTGAAAGAAATTCTATAGGCTGCCACTCATTGTCAATCACATACCGAATAGTTGGATGTTTTTTAATCCATGCTTTTTGTATTGCATCTAACTTCAACAATTGTGTCATTTTTGAAAAGTTAAAATTCTTACTCCACTTTTCTTGGATCACCTGCATCTCATTGATCGAGACGCTGCGGACACTTTTTTGCAGAATGCTATATAAAAGCGGCTTATCTTTATCTACTGCAATACTGACTGATGTTTGAAACTCTTTGAGTTTAGCAACTATCTTTAAGTTATTCAAGAGGTTTTTATTTATTATATATGTTACAACAGCCAAATTCCCAATATACGCATCAACCTTGCCCAAAGAGAGCCATTCTAAAGATTCTTCATTAGAAGAAGACGTTAAAAGTTTTATTTCTGGATACTGTGTATGCAACCATTCATATATATATGAAGATTTATTAATTGAGACTATCTTTCCTTTTAACTCATCTAAGGAGTTAAGCCCTGCACCTCGTCTTGTG
>JARRNV010000174.1:0-2966 GCA_037384685.1 Sulfurimonas sp. | reverse complement strand
ATACAGAAGAGATAAGGGCAATGATCTTGATCTGTGATATATATGCCTGAATCGCTGCTAGTGAGAAGTAGTTTTTTCCAAAACCTCGTGGTGTATATGTGTTCATAAATCGAAGTTTAGCTAAAATACCCTTATGAAATTATCACACCTCAAGCAGATCGTAGAGTATCTCAAAAAATTTAAAAAAATATCGGCTATACATAGAGTTAACGACACAATTGTAAAGATCTGTTTTGATAGAGACGATGAAATCTACTTCAATATGACACGATCAAACTCAAGCATCTTTAAATGTAAAGAGTACCCGCGTTCAAAAGTGTACAATGCTCCTTTTGACGTTATACTCGCAAAGCGTTTTAACCGTGCAAATGTATTAAGTGCAGAGCTTTTAAACGGTGATAAAATCATACGTCTAAAAACTTCGATCGCATCAGCTTACAAGGAAGAGATCACCTACTTGCAGCTTGAATTTACGGGAAAATATACAAATATTATCGTCTTAGATGAGAAAAACATTGTTTTAGAAGCGTTGCGCCATATCGATCTTTTTTCTTCGTTTCGTGAAGTTCGTGTTGGACAAAAACTTTTAGACGTACCTCAAGCACCGTTTACCCCTAAAGAGTACCCGATCGAAGATGTAGAACAGTTTTTATATGAAGTGTATGAGAAAGAGCAAGAGCAAAAATTGGCATCTCTCAAAAAACAGAAGCTCTCTTTTTTAGAAAAAAGGCTCAAAAAACTTGAAAAACTTTACGCAAAACTTGATTCAGAAGAGTTATTGAAAAAACAAGCACAGGAGTTGGAATACTTAGGCAACTTAGTGTTGGCAAATGCTCAGAATATTAAACCTTATACAAACAAGATCGAGCTAAATGATTATGACGGCAGTTTAAAAGAGGTGGAATTAGATAAAAGTTATCCTAACACTTTTATGATTAGTGAGAGTTTTTTTACAAAAAGTAAAAAAGCAAAACAAAGAGCAAAACACCTTCATATCGAAGAGGAGTCGCTCAGAAGTAAAATAGAACACACAAAACTTTTTATAAATACAGTCCAAGAGGCAAAAGATACGGCAAAAATTGAACTGCTGTTTCCAAAACAGATTCAAAATAAAAAGATCAAAAAAGATGAGTCGATCGAGACCTTTTGGATCGAAGGCTATAAGGTGCAACTGGGTAAAAACGAGAAAGGGAATATTAAACTTTTAGAGAGTGCCAAAGCAAAAGATATTTGGTTACATTTAAAAGAGAGACCTTCAACACATGTTATAATAACCACAGACAAGCAAACTTTGCCCGAGAGAATCATACAATCGGCTGCAAGGTTATGTGTAGATTTTTCTACCACTTCAAAAGATCGCTTTTTGGTCGATTTTACTCCCCGTAGGGAAGTAAACATCCAAAATGGAGCGAACGTTCTTTACAACAAGTATAAAACAATTGAAATAGATACGAGGGAGTGACAACGTCATGGCAGTTGGACCAATAGGAAACGCGATTTTTGTTAATCAGATGACTCCGGCAGCTACTGCTGTGCAAAACGCACATAATAACCGTGTTGACTTTCAAAATATGGTAGCTCAAGCACAAGTTCAAGAGAAAGAAAAAGAGGTGCTTGAAGTTCGTCCGACAGAAGAAAATCAAGCAGTTGATCCCGATCGTGAACATACTAAAGAGGATGCGGATCAACAAAATAGAAGAAGTAAAAAGCGTGAACCCCATGAAGAAGAGGATGAACAAGAGAGTCCTATAGAAGGGATTCACCACTTAGATATTAAAGTCTAAAAATAAAAATCTCGTTGCTCTTTTTTGGTAACCTCTTTAATATCATAAAGAAGAGTATCTTCATTTTTTAATTTTTCCCAAGCTATATTTTTAAAACTATCGTGAGCTAGTGTGAGGATGATAATATCATATTTTTTATCCTCAGGAATTGTATCTAAGAGTGTTATATTGTAGTGTTTTTGCACTTGGTGTTTATCGGCATAAGGATCAACTACATCAACAAAGCTCTTTTTCTCTTTGAGAAGTTTATAAACTACTGCACTTTTTGAGTTACGGATATCGTTGCTGTTTTCTTTGTATGCGATCCCAAGTAATAGTACGGTTTTATTTTCTAAAGATTGTTTACAACTTGCTAAAGTACTCTCTATCTCATTAACAATGCGGTGCGGTACTTGTTCATTTGTCTTACGAGCTTGTTCAATAATAGGCATAGAGATCTTGTTTTCTTGAGCATTTAAAAGCAGGTAGTATGGATCGACACTTATGCAGTGTCCTCCGACAAGCCCTGGAAAATATTTGTTAAAATTCCATTTTGTAGATGCAGCTTCTATTACATCTCGCGTTTCAATACCAAGTTTAGCGTATAAGTTTGAGAGTTCATTCATCAGCGCTATATTGACATCTCTTTGAATATTTTCCATCAATTTTGCCGCTTCTGCCACTTTCATAGAAGGTGCCTCATAAATCCCTGCCTTGATAATTGTGCCATAAAGTGAAACCAAAGTTTGCTGTGTTTGTAGTGTAGAAGCGGAGACGATTTTTACAACTTTTTCTAATGTATTTTTATGATCTGTAGGATTGATTCTCTCAGGAGAATAACCGCAAAAGAACTCCTTATTATAAATAAGTCCGCTCTCTTTTTCTAAAATAGGTACACACAACTCCTCTGTACAACCTATAAAAACAGTACTCTCATACACAACAATATCCTCTTTTTTTAAGACTGATGCAACAGTTGAACTAGCACTTTTAATGGGTCCTAGATCTGGTTTTAGCGTTTCATCAACAGGAGTCGGTACTGTTACTATGTAGATGTTTGCAGAGCTTATATCTTTCGTTTTAGAGGTTATTTTTAAATTCGAATTTTTAAGATCTTGGGCTGAAAAATTTTGTGTCCTGTCATACCCATTTTCTAGTTCATCAGCATGCTCTTTTGAGTGAGTATATACAGTTGTTTTGAAA
>JARRNV010000173.1:0-2972 GCA_037384685.1 Sulfurimonas sp. | reverse complement strand
CAGTCTTGTCAGTCTTGTCACCCGACACACTTCCAAAATCCTAATATGAATGATGACTCTAATCCATTTAGAGTAACAGATAGATACGGTGAAGGTCGTTTCTCTAAAGGTGATATTCGTAAATCTGGTGGTGGATGTTATGTACGTCGTGATGCACACTCAAATCCAAATGCTAAACCTCCTTTCTTCTTAAATGCTTACGGTAAATGGCAATACAAAAATGTTGCTGTTAAAGATGAACATGGTAAAGATGCTGGTGAGTTAAGAGGTCTATACTGTACTAACTGTCATACAAAAGTTGCACAAGAGTTCCAAAACTATGACAACCTTACACATGACTCTAAGCAAGAGGGTAAATCTTTAAGAAATAAATCACTTAAAGAGATGATTAAAGAGATTGCCGGTGGCGATGCGAAAAAATTTGCTTCACTTGCAGATCCTAAATCAACTGGTAATAACGAAGTATTAAAATACTATACTGAACACAAATCAGCTACAATCTTAAAAGCTGTGGGTAATAACTTACCGGCAGATCTTAGAATGTGGAACAATAAAGAGGGTGGAGATGTACCATACGCTGCTGCATCTGGCGGTAACGACTGGTGGTTATCAGCAGCTGAACCACATTGTGCGGATTGTCACTTAGCTCCATTTGTTGAGCAAGATACTGGTGGAAAATATTTCCCAATCGATTTACCAAACAAATACTCACTTTACAGATACTCTAAAGCACACGGAGATATTGCATGTCAAACTTGTCATGAGTCTACACACGGACTTTACTCTACAAGATATGACGGTAAAGAGCGTTCTGTTGATGTAACAACACACGAACAAGCACTTCAATACTCACCAGATGGTGAATATACAGGTCCTGTAACTTGTGCTGCATGTCACACTGTTAACGACAAAGGTGTACCATTACAACTTAAAGGTACTGAGTATGAAAATGATTACTGGGCTTCAGTAACATTAGCACACTTTATGAGAGAGGGTGATCAAAAACTTTCTGTTAAACAGTTAGTTGAGAAATATCCATACAAAAACTCTGTTAAAGTTGTAAAAGACGGCTGGAAATAATCCAGACTTTTAAGCTACTCCTCTAGTGGGAGTAGTTTTATTTTAGTTAAAGTTTACGTTTATAAATTTTCACTAGAATAAAATCTGCATTATCTAGAGTAAATCCTAGATATTTGAGGCTCATCAAAACAGGGGAACTACTCGCAAAGCGATGTTTCTTTAGAAAGGGATTTACACTACAATAAGGAAATTTCATGAATCAATATCTATGTTCTTTACTAGTAGCATCTAGTTTAAGTGTTACTCTATCTGCTGAGTTTGTAAAAGCTTATTTCAAAACAGGTGAATTAAAATCTGAAACCTATTATATTGATGGGACACGTACAGAAACAAAAGAGGGTGTTAAAGATGGTATGGAAAAAATTTACTATCAAATGGGACAACTCGCATATTTTGTAAACTATGTTGAGGGAAAACGTGACGGAAAGCTGACTTGGTATGACAAGCAAGGACGTTTATTAGCAGAGATGTTTTATGATCATGGAAAATTACAAGGGATAGAAAAATCTTACTTTGTAAATGGACAGGTGAAACACGAGGTAAACTACGATAATGATCAAAAAGAAGGGCTGCAAAAAGAGTATTTTGATAATGGGCAATTAGCACTCACTGTAAATTACACTCACAATAAAAAAGAGGGTGTACAAAAAGAGTACACTGAGGATGGAAAGTTATACAGTGAAGTAACTTATAAAAATAACTATAAAGAGGGTTATCAAAAGTGGTATGATGACAATGGTAAGGTTATAAAAACTGAATTTTTTAAACATGACAGACCTGTAAATTTGATGAAAAAAGTTCAAGCTAAACCTGAAGATCAAACAGAATTAATCATTAAAGGTTTAGACTTCTCTCCAAAAAAAGCAAAATAGCCTTAAAAAAAGCTATTTTGCTACTATCCGTTATCTTTACTTTACTAGAATAAAATTTTTAAAAGGATAAAAATATGAAACAGATTTTATCGTTTCTAGGCTCCATGAAAACCATGGCAGTTCTAATGTTAATTTTTGCATTTTCTATAGGGTATGCGACCATTATAGAAAATGACTACGGGACTATGACAGCAAAGGCTGAAATCTACAATGCAAGATGGTTTGAAGTTCTTTTGGGACTACTTGCATTCAATCTATTTTTAAACATCATAAACTACAGAATGTTTACAGTAAAAAAAGCACCGATATTTATTTTTCACATAGCTTTTTTTGTAATTCTTTTTGGTGCAGCAGTAACTCGTTTTGTAGGGTTTGAAGGAACTATGCATATTCGTGAAGGTATGACATCGAATTCAATATTGAGTTCAGTGTCATATTTTGATGTTAGTGCCAAATCAAATAAAGAAGAGGCAAGTTCATCTCAAGAGGTTTACCTCTCAAAAAGAAAGCAAAACGATTTGAGCTCTAATCTAAGTGTTGACGGTAAAGATGTAGATGTCAAACTTATAGAGTATATTCCCGATGCAATGGAGTCAATCGTTGCAGATGAGAATGGAAAGCCTATGCTTAATCTTATGATTACAGGCGGCGGACAAGGGAAAAAAGTAGCACTTGCCGAGGGAAGCTACTACGATGCGGGTAATTTTGTCCTTGATTTTGGAAGTGGTGCTACATTCGATAAACCTGCAATCGGGATTTTTGTAAAAGATGGTGTTTTATATATGAAACATTCGATGAAACTTTCATATTTTAAAATGGCTGATCGTTCAAAAGGTGATTTACCGGCAAATGATGCTGAAGCTTTCAATACAAGAATGTTATATTCGACAGATTTAGGTAGTTTTGTATTAAGAGAATTTTTACCTAAAGCGACTAAAAAAATCATGAGTGATCCTAATGCAAAAGCGAAAATGGCAGGACTTGATGTTCTTCGTTTCAATGTAAAAGTTGGGGATAAAT
>JARRNV010000172.1:0-2984 GCA_037384685.1 Sulfurimonas sp. | reverse complement strand
TGGGTCTTGGAAGTTTAGTTTTTGTAAACTCTGATATCATCAAGCTATTAAGTATAAGTGTAATTATTTCATCTATCATGAGTTATATACTCAACTTAACTCTATTACCGGCTATACTTAGCTTTTTCACTTTAAAACACACCCATGTTCCATATGCAAAACTCGGCTTTTTACTAGCCTCTAATGAGCTTCATTACAACAAAAAATTTCTTTTTATTTTTCTCTCTGTAACATATGCCCTCGCACTATTTGGATCTACACTTATCTATTCAAAAACACACAACTTTTTTTCACTACAGGTAAAAAATGAACAAATTGAGTTAAAGATCCCTTACAAACAAATAGATCTAGAGCTCATTGAATCATTAGAACACTTTACTAAAGATCTGAAAAAACAGTTTGAAGATGGACTGGGAGATGTCGTGTCAATTGTGAACCTTGTAGAAAATATCAATGAAGCAAACACACAAACAGACACCCTAGACAATCAAGCTCTACTACAAGCACTATTTTACATTGACCTCTATAATTTAAATGACAAATATTTTGATGACAATACGGTAAATGTTACAATCAATCTTTTTGATATGGATAAAGTAGAGTTGTTAAACTGGCTAAATCATTATAAAAAAATTCAACTTTACTTTTTAGATGATGACGCACTCTTTAGCATTGCAAAATATAATAAAACTCTTTTACTCGCTACTTCTCTTTTCTTTGCACTTTTTATTATTGGAATTATTACAGGTTGGATCTTTCGATCTATCCCTATGGCTTTTGTAGGCTTTACAGTAAATTTGATCCCGATTTTATGGTTTGGTGTATTAATTACACTTTTTGATATACCGCTTAGTATGGAGATGTTAATTGCAATGACTATATCTGTAGGTTTGGCATCTGATGCAACTATCCATTTTGCATATAAATATTTTCGCCTGCGCTATTTTGGACGCTCACAAAAACATACACTTGAGAAACTTTTCTTTTATACCGGCATTCCTGTAATTATAGGCTCGATATTTTTAATTATAGTGTTTGCATCTCTTTACTTTTCACAAATAGAATCTCTACAGCTTATAGGACTTTACAGTGCACTCTTAATAAGTATTTCTTTAGCGAGTGACCTGTTTATACTTCCTGTAATGCTTCTATTTGTCGATCGATTTGAACACCTTAAAAAAAGCTCTTAGAAGAGCTTTTTAAAGAGTTTATTTACCTCTTTATTAACCGCTTTTTTCGCTTCATCTTTAACGATAGCACTTGCGTCAACTTTAATTTGCGGTGCAGCTACATCTCCTCTTAAGTTTACATATAAAGGTGGATTGTTATTCCCTATAATCTTAATATTGGAATCAATACGTTTTGTTTTAGAGTTTAACTTTGTATCTTTTGTATAGATCGAAGAGGTGTTCGATTTTAGATCTAAGAATGCTACTATATTCTCTTCATTTATTTTTGCATTAGCATCACCTGTAAACTTCTGTTTGTATAGGTCTACTTTTGCAAACTGTTTTGTTAGATCAAGCACTTGATTTTTTGTAAACTCTCCATCTTTTAGCTTCGCATCAAACGTACCGCTTGCTTTTGCCAAATTATATTTTAATACACCGTCAATTTTTGATTTAAACACTTTAGGATAGATGAGCATATCTAAAACATCCAATGTCTGCATATCAGCTAACTTTGCATTAAAGTCATCGTTATGGAGTTTTGCATCAAGTTTTCCACCTGCTATATTGCTAAGAAGTGTAAAATCAAGATCTTTTGCTTTTTTAAGTTCACCAGTTGCTACGATCGAGCCTTTTAGGTTTCTCTGAGTTACAAAATAGAGTCTATTTAGATCGTGTAATTTTGCTTTATAGTCACTCTTAATTGAGCTGTCTTTGAGATCAAATTTAGCACTTTTTATATCTAGATCTGCCAAGTTAGAATTGAACTCCATTTTAGTATCTGCCAATGTCCCGGATAGTTTTGTGAAAGTGTTTGCATTAAATGTGGTATATGGCATAAGCGATTTAAACTCGTATGCTTTTGTCATGTACTTACTATCTACTACGCCATCCTTTATAGTAGTTTTCACATCTCCTTGCAAATTGTTCATATCTAAGCTGCTAAGTTTTGCAACCATATTAAATGTTGCATCTGCATAATGGGGTTGTTTAACCATGTAGAGTAATTTTTGAAGTTTAAGATGTTGTATATTTGCTTGTAAAGAACTCGGTTTAAACTCTTTTAGAAGTGCTTCAAATGTTGTTTTTGAAGATGCAATGTCACTTACACCATCAATTACCATCTTCTCTTGAGAGCCTTTGATATTTCCACTAAGATTTAAAGCACCTCTAATATCTGCATTTGTGATCGGTTTTAAAACTGCCAATTCTTTTACATTAAGTGCATAAGTACTATCTACTTCTAACGGTTGTGGAACTACTGTACCTTTTGAGCCTATTTTTGCAAGGTTAGAATTAAGAAGATAGTTATAAATTACATCATCCCCTTTAAGTGTTGCATCGAGTTTCATTTTAAAGTTGGTTTGTGGAATCGTAATACCGAAATCTTTTTTCATTACAGCAACATTGAGTTGTCCATCAGTTGTTAAAAGTTTCAGGTCCCCGTCTAATTGGTGAGGTTTAATATTTTTAAGATTTACGTCAAGATTTAGTTTTGCATCTGCATATTTTTTCTGATTAAGTATATAAAGCAATGAAGTAAGATCTGCATCATCTATTTTTGCAATTATAGATGTTGGATTAAGCTCTTGAAGTTCTACATGGTATGTAGTTGCACTTTTGGCAACATCACTTTTACCGTCAATATTTAAAAGTTTCATATCACCTACAACTTTTCCATCTGTTAAAAACGCACCGTTTAATTTTGTCTGTGTTAATTTCTCTAATGACGCTAATTTATTTAGGCTTACATTGTAATTAAGATCAAAAGATTGCCCAAAAAGAGAATAACTTCCCTTTACAGCTATAGAGTTA
>JARRNV010000171.1:0-2996 GCA_037384685.1 Sulfurimonas sp. | reverse complement strand
AAGATCGCCGACATCTGCACTCATTTGTCCTGCTGATTGGATATGTCTTACCATTTTGTCGATCAAGCGAGAAAGTGCCACACTCTCATAAGGTTCTTGAACAATATTTTCAGGGAGCTGTTCAATATTTTCTTGAATATATTTTGATAATATGAGTTTCATATTGGCAACATCACCACCACATGATTCAATAATATAAGCACCTTCCGGTGAAGATAAAAGAAGATAAAAAACATGCTCTATCGTTAAGTATTCGTGGCGAGAATTTTTCGCATAAAGTATAGATTTTTGAAAAATATCATTTAATGTAGAGCTGATCATCGATTACTCCTCTTCCATTGTGGCTTTTAACGGAAAGCCGTTTTCTTTAGCTTTTGTTGTAACTTGCATAACTTTCGTTTCTGCGATCTCATGAGTGTATACACCACAAAGACCTCTCTCTTTTTTATGCACTTCTAACATTATATCTTGTGCTTGTTCATATGTTTTATGAAATATACTCATTAAAACATCTATAACAAAGTCCATAGTAGTATAGTCGTCATTTAAGAGGTATACTTTATATTTTTTAGGATATTTAAGCTGTAAATCTTCTGAAACTTCAAATTTTGTATCTGTTGCCATAATGTTTTACACCTTTGCTGCACTTAAAAAATCTTCTATGATATCCTCAGGGTTTTCAAGTCCGATCGAAACACGAATAAGACCATCTGTAATACCAAGAAATTTTTTCTCATCCTCATTAAAATCACTGTAGATCGTAGATGCCATATGTAAAGCCAATGTTCTGCTGTCTCCAATGTTTGCAGTTATAGTTGCAAGTTTCGTTCTATTGAGGAACTCGTATGCTTTTTCTTGTGAACCCATATCGATCGTAAGGAGTGTTCCGCAACCGTATGGGAACTCTGTTTTATAACGATCATGGTGTGGGTGAGACATTAAACAAGGGTGGTTAATATTTAAACCCTTTTCACTTAAAGCTTTTGCAATCACTTCAACACTCTTAACAACTCTAGGCATTCTAAGTCCAAGAGTCTCTAGTCCCAACATAGTTTGGTAAGAAGCATGTGCATTTGCACTCATTCCAAAATCTCTTAATGCTCTTTTTTTCGCATTTGGTACGAGTGCCATTTTTCCGGCACCTTTAATGAACTTAGCCATAAACTGGTAACGCTCAGATTTAAACTTATCATCACCTTCGTTTATAGCACGAAAAGTTGCACACCCACCGAGAGCTGAAGCATTCCCAGAGATGATTTTTGTAGTTGAATATACAACAATGTCTGCACCAAGTTCTAAAGGTTTGATACTTAAAGGTGTGATCGTGTTGTCAACTATAAATGCAATTCCTGCTTTGTTTGCAATGTCGGCAATGAGTTTAATGTCAGGAAGTCTCATATTTGGATTGCCAACGCTTTCTAAAAAGATGATCTTAGTGTTCTCGTTGATCGCTGATTTGATTGCATCGATCTCATCTACATCAAAAAACTTTGTCGTTATTCCAAACCTTGGTAAAGTTTCGTTAAAAAGTGAATATGTACCGCCAAACAAACCACCTATACTGATGATCTCATCTCCGCTAGAGAGTAAACTCATAACACTTAACGTAATAGCTCCCATTCCCGAACTTGTAGCTACAGCACCAACTCCGCCATCCATCATTGCCATTAAAGATTCTAATTTTGCAGATGTGGGATTACCTACGCGAGAGTAGAGAGGTTTTTTAACACTGCCGTTAAATATACCCTCTGCTGTTTCGCTGTCACCGTATGCAAATGAAGCTGATGAAGTAATAGTTGGAGAAATTGCACCCTCTTTTGAACCTACTTGTTGAACAAACTGTGTGCAATAATTTTCAAAATTGTTCATAAAATATATACCTGTCTCATTAATTTGATAAATTATATCTAATTAGAAATAAAAAATATCCTATTGTATTGAATTATGATAGAATTACAAGAATATAAAAGAGAACAAAATTTTAGGATAAAAAATGGAAGAAAAAACTTCTTTGGAGCTTCTTAGCGAGAAAATTTCAGCTATATTACATAAACTTGAAAGTTTAAAAGATGAGAATGAAATACTAAGAAATGAAGTTGTGACATTAAAAGCTGAAAAAGAGATCAAAGATCAAGAGATCGAAAAGCTTACCGATCTTAATGCTCAAAAAGATCAAGAGATCGACGAGATAGTAAATAAAATAGAAAGTATTTTGGACTAATATTGGATGAGTAAAAAACTAGGCTTACACATTGGCGGCAGACGATTTGATGTAGATGTAGATGATGAATTTGCTATATTTTTACAATCGCAAATGGAAAGAGACTTCAAGTATGAAGGAAATAATGATGCCAAAACAATGTTGCAAGCCTATGTAAGACAAACGTATGAGATCTACAAACAAAACAAAAAAATAAACGAAGTACTAAAAAAACTCGAAGATGAGGCTTAGTTTTATATAATTATAAGCTAAGAGTGGTATAATTTCGGTCTCTTTAAAATGGATGTGCGCTCGTAGCTCAGCTGGATAGAGCACCGGTTTGCGGTACCGGCGGTCAGGAGTTCGAATCTCTTCGGGCGCACCATTACTTCTTTAATTAATTCAAAAATAAACAATCAAAATTTATAATACTATATTAGGTTTAAGATATGAGTATATTCGCTTTGCAGTCACCAGCTGGTGGTTTTTTAGATGAAGATTTGAAACATTTCAATAAAAAGTTTGATGATTGGTGTGTTCAGTGTGAAGCTTACGAAGATGCTGAAATACTAGCAGAGAGCTTAAGAAAAAGAAACAGTGTTGAGATTATTGAAATTACCCCTTTAAGTTATCCGCAATATTTTTTTCCAACACTTGAAGGTAATATCCACGCAACACGTCAAATAGGGGATAAAATTATTTGTATTGTAGAACCATATATGGGCTCAAGTTTTCGTATAGCGGTTTGTGATTTACAAACAAAGAAAGTAAAGCTTACAAATACAAAATACAGAAG
>JARRNV010000170.1:0-3002 GCA_037384685.1 Sulfurimonas sp. | reverse complement strand
CGAACTGGTAAAGCAGATAGATGAAGATAAGATGAAAACTATTTATAAACTAGAAGCTGGAAAACAGTGCATCATCAACATCGCTTCAACACTTTCCCAAACCCCAGCTCTCGCAACTGCTGTAACAAACACATCGATCAAAGGCTACATTATAGATATGTACTCATTCAAAGACTTAATGAAACTAAGCGACGTCTATCAAGCGTATGTGTTTTCACTTTACACTTTGGAGTGCTAAGGAGTTACGCCTCTTTTAAAGATGCTTCATAGTTATACGAGTCAACTCCCATAATAGCAGCACCAAAAGAGGTTGTAACTTGTGGAAACTCTGGGATAAAGATCTCTTTTCCAAGCTCATTTTCTATGGCATTAACAAGACCGCTGTTAAGAGCAGGTCCACCGTCAAAGTAGATCCCCTCTTTGATCCCTACACGTTTAACTAGCTTTACTATACGTTTTGCGATCGAGTAGTGCACACCACATACGATATCTTCTACACTATGGCTATTCCCTAACAATCCGATAATTTCCGACTCTGCAAAAACTGCACATGTACTGTTGATTGAGAGCGGTACGCCTTTTGAGTCAAAATGTTTCTCTCCCAACTCATGCACACCGATCTCTAAGTTCATCGCACACGCATCTAAAAACTTGCCCGTCCCTGCTGCACATCTGTCATTCATTGCAAAATTTACAACATTGCCTTGATCATCTAACGAGATCGCTTTGCTATCTTGTCCGCCAATGTTGATGATCGTCTTGATCTCTCCAAACTCTTTAGCAGCGGCAACCGCACCGATCGCATTTGCCGTGATCTCACTGATGTTTTCATCTGCTTCTTTAAAGATCTTTCTTCCATAACCAGTAGCTACGATGTAAGTGATATCATCACGGGTAAGGTTTAACTCACGTAAAAGCTCATCAAGTGTCTGATGGGCATATTGATAAAACATACTCCCGCTTCCACTGATACGAGAGCCTATAAGGTTTTTATCTTCATCTACTATTGTGATCTTGATCGCTGTTGAGCCAATATCTATTCCAACAAAATAATTCACACTACACCCCTTTGTTTCTGTTCTTAATTTTCAATGACTCTATAAATGCTTCGACACGCGTACTTAACTGTCCATGTTGTGAAGGGCTGTAATCACTCTCAAGGTATAAAATAGAGATCCCCTCTCTCTCCATAGCTTCTAAAACACTGCGTTGCTCTAACTCGTAAACCGTACACCCTGCAAAAGCCTGATAGATCACACCATCGGCGTTATGTGATTTTACAAGCTCAATTATTCTACGTATGCGATCATCGTTTTTTGAAAATACGGGACATGTACACGCTTTTAGATATTTGTCCGCTAAAGAATCAACCATATCGTTTACAAACCACTCATCTACGGCTACTCTGTCATTAAACATTCTGTTTGAGCTACATGTTTCATCTGCAACTATAATCGCGTCCGATTCTTCTATGATCATCGGGATTTTGTAGTTTGGAAAGATTGGAGGTGAGCCTGTATATACGATACGAGGACTTATTTTTCCTGCTACGTGCACCTCATCTTGCACCCTTTGTTCAAGCTCTTTTACAAGTTTTTCACATCCTGCTATCCAACTGTCTATCTTGTCAAAGAAAAAAGCGTTAGTTACCAAGAACATATCTAGTCCCAGTATTGGCACATTTTTATTTTTTCTCATATCTGAGAGTTTATGATAAAGCGATTGTGCGTATCCTATCTTTCCTATTGCGCCTTTGAGGTTTTTACGTGTCAGTTTTTTACCCACTTTATGTGAAAGGTCTGCACTAAAATCACGAATACTTCTTCTAAAAAACTCACGTGCGATCTCACTCTCTTTTGTTCTTGGAAAGTCAACATCCACTACATCGTATCCAAAACTCTCAATAGTACTTCCGGCTTTTGTTTTTTGATCACAAGTTGTCGGAGAGTAGATCATATCCGGTTTATCACTCAAATTTTTTGATGCCAGATGCCCTACACTCGCTTTCACAAGGGGACACGATTTTTGAGGAAGAAGATCACTTCCCAGATCATCATCAGTATAAAAACCGTTACAAAGACGAATAGGCACACCATCAAGAGCATAGATGATCTCTGATGGGATCTGAATACACATAGTTCCAACTTTTACCTTATCTGTATGAAGTGCTTTTTGCTCACAATGTACCTCTTCAAAAAGTTTGTAAAAATACTCCATCGACTCAAGCGGTGTTTTGAAATCCTCTCTTAAAGAGTTCAACACTTTGATAGCTTCCATCGCTTTGTGTCTGTTTTGTCTCTCTTTTGGCGATTCTATATGGTGATGTTGTGCCTTAGTCATGACTCTCTCCTTTATGGGCGTCCATCCCCATTCTTTTCTCAAAACCCTCTTTGGTTGAACTAAAAGCTTTTATGTTAAATATGTCAAAATGTAAGGCATCCTCTTCTGGACAAGCCGCAACACACTTTAAACATAAGATACAATCATCGCGCAGTATATTTGTGCTTTTCACATCATCTGCAATATCTCTGATCTGCATATCGCAAACACTATAACAATCCCCACATTTTGTACACTTTGCACCATCTTTTTTTAACTTAATAAAAGAGAGAGGTGAAAAAATATAGTGCATTGCACTCATAGGACAAAAATAACAAAAAAATCGTTTTTTCATAAAACTGCCAATAAGTAAAAGCCCTGCGAATATCATCCCTAAAGATGTAAGTACTATTGCCGTAGTACTAGAAAAGTCAATATTCCACTGTGAAAAATCCCCACTAAACATAGGGAGTATCACACGTGCCGGACACATCTTACAATACGCCGCAGACCAATCATGCCCAATCAATCCCATTCCCATAAAAAGAGGGATCAAAATTACGATTGCTAAAAAGATATACTTGACTTTAGAGAGTGTGCCGTGATGCTCTTTTTTATATGTTGAGTAGCGAATCCCGAAAGATTTTCTAAGCATTGTAAGCCAATCTTGTAAAGTTCCAAGT
>JARRNV010000169.1:0-3013 GCA_037384685.1 Sulfurimonas sp. | reverse complement strand
TAAAAAAATCCTCCTGATCTAGATAACCAAACGGGGGATTTTTTAAAATCAATGATGTTTGAAACAATTCAACTCTTTTATCTCTTTTAAACATAAAAAACAGATGTTCAAATCTTCGTTTAACATCACCGACATTACCACCTATTCCAACTACTGCTTTATATCTATGAGAAGATCGAATAGGCTTAGAAAAAGGAAAACGCAAACCGTAATAAGCAACTAGTTTATCATTGATTTTACGTTTTTCGTACATATGATGCGTTATGCTTGTTGTTGAGCAGCCTGTTGTGCTTCTTGAGCAGCAGCAATTTCGTTCATAATTTGTAACATACCCATCATAGCTAAATGATATCCGAACGGACCAAACCCTACGATCGATGATGCACATACAGGTGCAATCATATTTGTTTGACGGAACTCTTCACGTCTATGTAAGTTTGATATATGTACTTCAATTGTTGGAATATTTACAGCTGCAATTGCATCACGAATTGCGATCGATGTGTGTGTATACGCTGCTGCATTAATAATAATACCGTGAGCTTCACCGTAGCACTCTTGGATTTTATCTACAAGTTCACCCTCTAAGTTACTTTGAAAAAATTCAATTTCAACACCGTTTTGAGATGCTACTTCTTTCATTTGAGCATGAATTTGTTCTAGTTTCATTGGACCATAAATTTGTGTTTCACGAACACCTAACATATTTAAATTTGGACCTTGAATAACTACTATTTTCATTTTTTACCTTCACTTTTTGTATTTAAAGGTTTATTCTACCCTAAAAAAGATTAAAGAAATCACAGCGTAGGTAAATTTAATATGATTTACTCTCCACTAAATTTTCACAATCCTTAATCATGTCGTAAAGGTCCATCTCTCTTCCTGAGATCGTACAAACAATTGAACCTTTTTTATCTGTAAATATAAACTGTTCAGATTCATGACACCCTTCATTCATAAAAGCTGAAAAAATAACATATTCTGCACCCTCTATATTTTTAATTTTTTCATTGACATAATTATACTTTTCAGAGCCCTTATTGAGCTGCTTAATAGTAAGTATCTCTTTTTGAAGACTGTTTTTTAAAACATCACTCAACTCTGTCAATTCATCTTCAAGATTTTCATATTTCAAATGGCACTTAATCATATTTTGCTCCTGTAAGCTTATCTCACTATTGAGATATTACCTTAGAATTATTAAATAAAAAGTGTATAATTTTATTTAAATTCAATTATAAAGTCTAAATCTTATGAATATTATATCACCTAATTACATTTTAACTCCTGATAAACTGATTAAAGACCTTTCAATAGCATATGATAAAAAAATTCACAAAATCGCTCCATTGGAAGAATTAAAACAAGAGTTTCCCGATGCTCAAGTGATTCAACTTGCAAAAAACTCTTTAATTATGCCTGGACTTATCAATGCTCATGTACACATAGAGTTTTCTGCTAATAAAACACAATTAAGTTATGGAGATTTTATTAACTGGCTTTACAGCGTAATTGAAAATCGTGAAGATCTTATTGGCGGTTGCGATCAAAATTGCATGGCAAAAGCAATAGATACAATGCTTGATCACGGTATAACAACATTTGGAGCAATAAGTTCACATGCAATGGATCTAGACGCATGTGCTAATGCAAAACAAAACGTTGTATTTTTTAATGAACTCATAGGAAGTCAAGCTGTAATGGCCGATGCATTGTTTACAGATTTTTTAGCAAGACTTGATGCTAGTAAATCAATTCAACGTGAGAACTTTATTCCGGCTGTTGCGATCCATTCACCCTATTCTGTGCACCCGATACTCATAAAAAAAGCTTTAGAGATAGTGCAAGCAGAAGATCTAAAGTTGACAGCTCACTTTATGGAAAGTGAAGCAGAGAGGAACTGGTTAGATGATAGCAAAGGTGATTTTCAAGAGTTTTTCAAAAAATTTTTAAATCAAGAGCATAATGTAAGTGATTCAAAAGAGTTTTTAGAACACTTTGATCAAATACCTACACTTTTAACGCATGTTGTAAAGTCAAATGAAGATGAACTTACAAAAATTAAAAACTCAAATCATACTATTATCCATTGTCCAATCTCTAACAGGTTACTCGGAAATGGAATTTTAAACATCAAAGAGCTAAATGAACACAAAATTCCTTGGGTAATCGCAACAGATGGTTTAAGTTCAAACTATAAACTCGATCTTTTTGAAGAAATGAAAATTTCACTTTTTACTCATGCAAATGCACCTTTAAACGATTTTTCTAAACAACTTATAGCCGCTGCTACGAAAAATCCGGCTGATGCATTGGGATTAAATACGGGTGAGATAGCTGCAGGGAAAAATGCAGATATGCTAGTTATCGATCTTGAAAGTGAGCCAAATGAAGAACTTGCCACTCATTTAATTTTACATCACTATAATATATCTAAAGTTTTTATTAATGGAAAACTTGAAAAAGGGGAAATATAATGGAGTTTTTAAAAAATATCTTTTTACCGATAACCGCACCGATAAAATTTATACAAGAGCATTTTAAAGCAAGTCTTTTAGTAGTGATTTTAGTGCTTATGTTTATGCCTCATGAAAATCAACAAAATCTCAATCACAACTTAGAAAAAATCTATCTTGTCGGACCTATATTTGATGCAACAGAAGTTGTTGATAAGATCGAAAAGGCAGCAAATAATAATAGGGTTAAAGGGATATTGCTATGTGTTGATTCACCTGGAGGAGCAGTTGCCCCTTCAATTGAGATCTCTTATGCTGTTAAACGTGCAAGTGCTAGAAAACCTGTAGTAGTATATGCAAAAGGAACCATTGCTAGTGGAAGTTATTATGCAAGTATATGGGCAGATAAAATTGTGTCAAATCCAGGAAGTATGGTCGGTAGTATCGGTGTAATTATGCAAGGTGCCGATATGAGTGAACTTATGGGGAAAATCGGTATAAAGTCTCAAACAGTTCAAGCTGGAAAATATAAACAAGTCGGTACTGCTGACAGG
>JARRNV010000168.1:0-3015 GCA_037384685.1 Sulfurimonas sp. | reverse complement strand
CAGTTTTTTAATAGCATCCACAAGCCCCATAATTGCTAAAGATTGTAGGTCTATGATTGGATCTCCTAAATTCTTGTCGAAAATACCGATAAACTCAACATCGCCCCCTAACTCTTTTTTAAGCGATGTTAGGTGTACATTTGCGGAGTGTTCAAGAGCAGATACTAAAAGTTTCATAGACAAACACCTCTTAAGCCTTTTTTATTTATAATGTCGTAATTATATCAGAGGTGGTGTAAAAATGGTTATAACAAATGCAATAGTTTGTGATGTTGAGGGCTGCAGAGAGTTAGATGTAAAGATCGAAGATGGAAAAATCGTTGAGCTTGGTACATCTTTGCAAGATGATGAAATTATCGATGCAAAAGGTGCGTATCTTATCCCGTCTTTAGAAGATAAAAATGTAAGTTTGCTCGATGCAACACTGAATGCTAAAAATATTAATGCTATCGCGGAAGAAGCTAAAAACGGTGGTGTAGGAAGAGTTGTTATAAATCCAAATACAAAACCTGCGATCGATAATGAGGTTGTTTTGGAGTATGCTCAAAACAGCATTAAAGATATAAAAGATATAGAGATTGAGCTGATGTTAAACACCCTCCAAGAAGATCTAAGCCTCTCAAATATTGCAATACTTCTAAAAAAAGGTGCAGCAGCTCCATATATGAGTACTATTGCAAAAAACAATATAGCGATTAAAATAGCCCAATATGTAAAGATGTACGATACAACACTTTACTGTAAAGCGGAAGATAATTCACTCATCAATTCAGGTGTTATGTTAGATGGAGACGTAAGTTCTAATCTTGGTCTCTCAGGAATACCTGAACTGAGTGAAGTACTCCATGTCTCTCGTATGATCGAGATCGCAAGATATTTTGATATTAAGATCTTATTTAAAGCGATAGCATCACCTAGAAGTATTCAGCTTATCTCAAAAGCAAAAAAAGAGGGTGTGAGAGTATCGTGTGAAGTCTCAATCCACCACTTAGTGCGTTGTGATGAGTCTTGTAGAGATTTCAATACAATAGCAAAAATAAACCCGCCGCTTGGTTCTAAAGAGGATATGGCTAAACTTCAAGAGTTACTGAAAAAGGGTGAAATAGATACACTTACAACATTGCATCAACCAAATTCACCTGTAAACAAAGAGGTTGCATTTGATGATGCAGCATATGGTTGTTCTGCACTTGAAGATGCACTACCGCTTTACTACACTAAGCTTGTTAAAAGTGAACTTTTAGATATGCAAACACTTCTTAAGTTAACAACAAACAATGCAAAAATAGCAGTGGGAGATAAAGCAGATTTAGTGCTGTTTGATCCAAGTAAAACCTATAAGGTAGATAACCCTGATTCTCTATACAATTCCGAAGAGTTGTATGGGGTTGTTACACCTCTTTAAAGAGTAGGTGAGGGTTCTGAAAAAAGATACCCTTGATACTCATCTATCCCTAACTCTTTACAAACCTCAAACACTTTTTCTGAATGTACAAATTCAGCTACTGTCAATATATTGGATTCTTTAGCAAAGGTTATAATTGATTTGACAACTTTTTGTGCTTTTTGATCTGTGTCTATATTTTTAATGAGTGAACCGTCTATTTTTAAATAATCAGGTTCAATAGTAAGTAAATATGAGAAGTTTGAGTATCCGGTTCCAAAGTCATCTATGGCTATTTTAGCTCCCAGTGCTTTTATTTCGACAATAAACTCTTGAATCTCTTTTAGGTTATAGATCTCTTCAGATTCTAATATCTCAAAAACTGCATTATGAGCGTTTTTACATTCTCTAAGCTCCTCTTTTATAAATTTGCTTGTAGTTTCGTTTAAAATGTCACTTGCACTTAAATTGATCGAAAATAAAAAATTTGTATCTTCAAATTTTTCAAATGTTTTACTAATAACTGTTTTCGTAATACTTGGGTAGTATTTAGTTTTTTGTGCAATACCAAGGAATTGGTAAGGGGATAAAATAGTCTCTTCATCTTGAAGTCTCACAAGTGCTTCGTATTTAATAATATCTCTGCTTTTATTTACGATAGCTTGAAAATAGACTAAGATTTTATCGTTTTCTACACAGTTTTTAATTTTGTTGATCATATTTATATTTTTAGTGTGTTGATCCCTGTCTTCATCATTTTCGTTATAAACTACATACTCTTTATTATTCTTTTTTGCTTTTGTTAGAGACATCTCAGCTTTTTCCAGCTTGTCAGTTTTGTCTAAACATATACCGGCATACATCTCAATAGATACACTTATATCGTTTGTGAAAATAGTTTCATTTTCTATGGACTGCATGATTTGTTCAATAAAATTGACAAACTCATCCTCATTCATTGCTAGGTTATTCTTAATAATAAACCGATCTCCACCAAAGCGATAAAGGTTATAATAGTGCCATTCTATTTGTGCAAGTGTTGTCTTTGTAACTTGTTGTAAAACGGCATTACCGATCTCAAAACCAAATGCATCATTGATCTGTTTGAAGTTTTTTATATCGAGCAGGGCTATAAAACTATTTGAATCAATTTTGAGATCTTCAAAAAGTTTGTTTCTATTTGGAAGTTTTGTAAGAGAATCAAAGTAAAGTTGCTTAAAGATCTTTTGATCTTTTTCTTTGTTTTCTTCTTTTAAAAAGTTGTAACTTTTTTCAAGTTCCAATCCCATTGCTACAATGTTGTTTTGGAGTTGTGTTAAAGAGTTATTATCGTGAGCCAAAGAGATGTCATGTAACGCTTTAAATTTTCTTTCTTTGATCTTCTCGGTAAGTTTTTGAATAAACGCTATTTTTTTAACTACATAGAGCGTGTCTCGTCTTGTTATATAAAATATAATAAATGCAGTAGCAAATACAAGAAGAAAACTTTTGAAAGTATGCGTTGTAAAATCTTTATAATAGTGATTTAATGTAGTTAAGGTACATACATAACCCATTGTTTGCTTGTTAAAGTCAACAATCGGATAGGTATTTAGATAGTAACTTTTTCCATTTAACTCAAAATCTTGAAT
>JARRNV010000167.1:0-3020 GCA_037384685.1 Sulfurimonas sp. | reverse complement strand
ATATTTAAACAATATTTTACCAGCCACAGGTGTTGAAATCGGTTTAGCACACAGACCATGGCATGATTATGAAGAGCATAACTCTTGGTATTTCCGCGATATTTCTAAAGTTCTTATTGAGTCAAAACGTAATGGTGACTTATCTAACTCAGCTGACTTTGGTGTAATGACAAAAACAAAAACTAAATATTTTGATGCTGATATCGGTATATTTAACGGTGAAGGTTATCATTCTTACCAAGCAGGAACAGATATGAGTTTTGAGTGGAGAACTACAGCTCACATTTTAGGTGTAAATGGTAAAGATAAACAAGATAGTAAAACATATTGGGATGCTTCATTCTTTGGTCAATACAATAAAGCGCATAAAGCTGGTGCAATTGCTGGTAAAAACGATGATTTAATTTTCTACGGTTTACACACTGTATATAATCAGCCAGAATTCTTAATTTCTGCGCAATATGTAGATTCTAAAGATACTGCAGATAACGGAACTTATGTTTCTAAACAAGCTGGTAAAGGCTACTCTTTCAATGGTGAGTATCGTTTAGGTGCTGAAAAACAGTATAGAATTCTTGGTCGTTATGACAGCTGGACACCTGCGGCAAATCAAGGTTCTATGGTTACTTTTGGTACGAAAGAGTATGAGAAAAAATCTTATATCGCCGGTTTTGCATGGGATATGAATAAAAACGTTCAATGGGTGGCAAATGTTATCGTTACTGACAATGAAGGTGATTTAACTAATACTGCTAAAACAAACGAAAACGGTACTCAATATATGCTAACTGCACAAGTTGAGTTCTAGTCTTTAAAACACAAATTTCAAATTTCATTTCTCCTTTTTACAAGAAGCAGAGTCTTAGGACTTTGCTTTATTGTAAATCTCTTTTCCCCAAAAATTCAAGTCAATTAATACAATATAAATAGCTTTTTCGATAGAATAGCAATACTTATAATTTAAATCTGGAGATTTTTAATGGACGCAGCCAAATATATTTGGATGAATGGCGAATTCGTAGCATGGGATAATGCTAAAACTCACGTACTTTCACACACACTTCATTACGGAAACGGTGTTATTGAAGGAACAAAAGCATACAAAACTGCAAAGGGGTATGCAATTTTTCGTTTAAATGATCATACAAAAAGATTAAAAGAATCAGCAAAGATGACTTTAATGGATATTCCGTATTCTGTTGAAGAGATGAATGAAGCACAGATCGAACTTCTTAGAAAAAATGAATTCACTGGTGATAATGTTTATATTAGACCATTTGCATTTCTAGGTTACGGTGTTATGGGTGTTTATCATAAGAATGCTCCTGTTGAGACTGTAATGGCAGCTTGGGAATGGGGTGCATACCTCGGAGAAGAGGGTCTAAAAAAAGGAATTAAGCTTAAAATCGCTTCTATGACACGTCCTGCAAACACTTCAAACATGGGTAAAGCAAAAGCTACTGCAAATTATCTTAACTCTCAGATGGCAAAATTTGAAGCTATTGACTGTGGTTATGATGAAGCACTTTTACTTGACGATCAGGGTTATGTAGCAGAAGCAAGTGGAGCATGCTTCTTTATGGTGAAAAATGGAGAATTAATTACTCCTCCACATGACAATTCTTTAGCATCAATTACACAAAAAACAGTTATAGAGATGGCTGAAGATATGGGAATGAAAGTAATCCGTCGTCGTATCACTCGTGAAGAGGTATATGTAGCAGATGAAGCATTCTTAACTGGTACTGCTGCTGAGATCACACCTGTTGCTCAAGTTGACGCAAGAATCATAGGTAGTGGTTCTCGCGGTGAGATTACTGAGAAAATTCAAAGTGATTATTTTGATATCGTTTTTGGACGCAATGCTAAGTATGAGCACTACTTAACTTACATCGACTAAGTGATTAAATTACAAAGAAAGAAGAGAGATTATGAAAGAAGAGAATATTAAAATGGCCTCAGATATGAACGATTATTTTAACAAGAAAAAAAGTGAAAGCGGTTATAAAAAAACATCGTCAAATTCCGGTGGTGGTAACAGTGGAGGTCCTAAAGGACCACAAATGCCAAATATAGATTTCAATTTTGGCGGTGGTAAAGCGGGGCTTTTATATTTCATTATTGTTATTGTAATTGTTTTAGTTGTAGCAAAACCTTTTACAATTATTGAAGAGGGGCAACGTGGTATCTTAAGTACAAACGGTAAATATGAGGATCAAGCACTTTTACCTGGACTTCATTTCATTATTCCTATTATCCAAAAAGTGTATCTTGTAGATACAAAAGTACGTGTGATCAATTATGCGACTAAAGTAGAGATGAGTGCTAACAATTCAGGGATATTAACAAAACCTGCTATTACAGTACTTGACAAGCGTGGTTTACCTGTAAGCATTGAGCTGACGGTTCAGTACCGCCTAAATTCTCAACTAGCAGCTCAGACTATCTCTAACTGGGGTTTTAGCTGGGACGATAAAATTATTAATCCTGTTGTTCGTGACGTTGTTCGTAATGTAGTAGGTAAGTATGAAGCGGAACTTTTACCACGTGAGAGAAATACTATAGCACGTGCTATAGAAACAGGTATTAGAGAAAATATGGAAGGTTTAGAGAACTCTCCGGCTATTTTACAATCAGTACAACTTCGTGAGATCGTTTTACCAACAAAAGTGAAAGAACAGATCGAGCGTGTACAAGTTGCAAAACAAGAAGTAGAACGTGCACAACAAGAGGTTGAACGTGCAAAACAAGATGCCCTTAAACGTGCAGCTGAAGCACAAGGGGTTGCTCAGAAAGCTCGTATTGAGGCACAAGGTAAAGCAGATGCTGTCACTATTGAAGCAAAAGCAAAAGCAGCAGCAAATATCCTGATATCAAAATCGCTTACTACAAAACTTTTACAACTAGAGCAGATCAAAGTTCAAGGTCAGTTCAATGAGGCATTGCAAACAAACAAAGATGCAAAAATATTCTTAACACCTGGTGGCTCAACACCAAATATTTGGGTTGATATGAAAAAC
>JARRNV010000166.1:0-3027 GCA_037384685.1 Sulfurimonas sp. | reverse complement strand
CCTTGCGCTACAGGTGAAGAGAGTTATTCTATTGCTATTGCTTTGCTTGAAGCAAATATTCCAACGACTCACTTTAAAATTGTGGGTATAGATATAAATTCCGATGCAAGTAACACAGTATCTGTTTCAATCCCCTTATTCTAGCCCTGTGCAATTTGGTAGAGTTGACCCAACGACGTCAAAAGACTCTTCACAGGAAAGTACACAACTTTTAAACTCTACTAATGAAACGGCTAATAAGGCTCAGGCTTTTGAATCGACTCAGAAAAAAGAGGTAACACCAACGGTAAGTGGCACGTTGGATATATATGCGTGACGATTGCTTTTAAAAAAGATCGGCATGCCCAAAAAAGATCTCTTTTTTTGGATCTTTTTGCATAGAATGTAGGATATCTACTGCTTTTTTCTTCGTTTGTGCATCAAAATATATTAGCATATTTCGTGAAAACACATAATCAAACTTTTTCAATTTTGTAAATTCATCTTCAAATATATTCAAAATTTTAAACTCCGTAAGTTTTTTAACCTCTTCGTTTAAATGGTATTTATCTTCATGCAGTGTAAAATATTTTTTGCGTATTTCATCTGTTAGGTTTCTCAGATTCCGCTCTTTATATATTGCTTTTTTAGCTTTGTTTATTGCATCGGAATTTATATCTATACCCACAATTTTAAAGTGAGTCGTTGGAATATTTGCTTCAAGCAAAGCAATAGCAATAGAATAACTCTCTTCACCTGTAGCGCAAGGTGCACATAAAATTGTTATAGGATGCTGCTCTTGTTGAACAAGAGAGACAAGCTCGGCAATTTGTTTAAACTCCCTATAAAAAAATGTTTCATTAGTAGTTAGTCGGTTTATTAACTCTTGTTTTAAAACATCATCATGTGAAATTTTTTGTAATAGTTGTGTATAAGAGTTAATATTGTGAGCCTGACAAAAACCTCTTGTTTTAGAGTTGAGTATGGAGATTTGTTTATCAAACGTGACACCTGTGAGATCCTTAAAATATTCAGCAACAATCTCAATATTTGAAAAATCCTCTTGAAATTTCTCTTGTTGGCTCTTAGTGTCAACAGTTTTTTTAGGAAACAACCAGCTAAACATTACTACTTCCAAAAGTTTTTATTGCATCAATAATTTGATCGAGATTTAAAATATTGATATTTTGAACTTGCTCTTTTGCACGGGCAGGGATACCGTATACTATAGCACTCTCTTCACTTTCCGCTATGCAAGTAGCACCATGTTCAGCCAAGAGCTTGCACCCTTTTACTCCGTCATCACCGATCCCTGTAAGTAAGATAGCGAGCATATCGTACGTAGTATTGAGTGTTGCAGCGGAAGTAAAAAGATGGTTAATATCTGGATTAAAATGAGTTATGGCTGAATTAAGTACGTGAAATTTAAGATTGTTGTCATCACCATGTATACTACATTGATTAGTAGCGATATAGACATTCCCATGAGTGATTACTTGTTGATCTTCACATAGCATTATATTATGCTTTGTTTTTAGAGAAAGACGCCTTACGAAACTTGGTAAAAATTCTGAACCCATATGTTGTGCAATGATCAGGGTATACTCTAGGGGTTCTTTAAGTGCTTCAAGAATTTTTTCTATATGTGCAGGACCACCTGTTGAGGCACCTATGAACACAATTTTTTGTTTACACATAATAATCTCATTTAATTTATTTGTTGAATATCCTGAAGAATCCACTCCCATTTTCCATAATTACTATCACTATTAATGTGACCGGCATTTTGAAGTACTTTCGTTTTTACACCAAGGACATCCTTTAGTCGTTTTGCTTCTGTTTCATCCATGTATGGGTCATCTGTCGAATAAACAAGTGTGGTGTTATGTGCATAAATATTTGTCGGAATGTCAACAGGAAAAAATTCACCGATCTCTTCAATGTTGCATGTTAAACTAGGCGGTGCAATAAGGTAGAGGTGTTTTACTTTTTGTAAAAGGTTCGCATTTGCCAGATGAAACCACAAGATATTTGCCAAGGAGTGACAAACTACAATATCGGGCTTAAAGTCTTCCAGAGCGTTGAGCAGTTCTTGTTTCCACACAGAAAATTTGGGTGTGTCAAAGTCGCTAAACTTTAAAAAGTTTACACAACCATACTCTTTTGCCAACTCACCGGCCAACCAACTTTGCCAATGTGGGTAATCACTCCCGCCCCAACCATGTAAAATGAGAACTTTTTTATTCATGGAAGTTCCTTGTATGTTTTTTTAAATTTTATTACATTCTAGTTGACCATTTTTTATATAGTCATCAATGTTATCAAAAACCATTCCCCACATCATATTATTAGAGTATAGTTTTAAAGTTGTGGAATCATTTAAATCATTTGGAGTAATTTCTGCTCCAAGTGTATAATATTGAGAACCTACAGATACATAAAATAAAATTCCATTTGGTATAGATTTTTTACCATATAGCCTTGAAACACCTTCTATATTTGTAGGGTAACCTTGAATAGAAGTACTTATTATTGGATGTTCTTCATTATAACAATGTTTCATAAAAGTTTCCACTTTAGTTTCTACAGTACTAAAGTTTTGATCGTAAGTATACATTGTTCCATTTTTTGATTTATCTGCTTTTAAAGCATCTATAGAAGTATATAAGTTCGTACAACCTGTTAGAAAGGTGAAGCTAATAATTAAAGTTATGACTTTAAAGAAAATTTTCATTATTTCCCCTTTTTTGAATTAGTTTTTAGAATTATATCATTAAGTGATTTTTAACTGAAAATAGAAAATTGATTCTCCTCACTTACATAGTTATATGTTAGTTGCATATTGTGTGCATCTAAAATATTTTTGACTATATATAAGCCTAGTCCAAAACTTTGGTTTGATTTTACATCATCTCCTCTAAAAAACGGTTCGTAGTAGCTCTCAAGCGGATACTTCAGTTTTTCCCCTTTACTTGAAAAAACTATTGAATCCTGAGCTGTTTTTATACTAACTTGTTTGTTAGTAGAGTATTTTATACCGTTATCGAG
>JARRNV010000165.1:0-3938 GCA_037384685.1 Sulfurimonas sp. | reverse complement strand
TTTTCATCTTCAACTTCATACACTCTACACCCTGTTCCAGCGACACCATCTGGATAGTTATCGGGACGAAGCATATTCTCTTGCTCAAGGAGAGGGATAATATCTTTTTTATCCCAAGTGTGGTTTCCCCCTGTCATAACATCTACACCAAAAGAGAATAGTTCTGAGCAATTTTTAGTTGTAAGTCCAAAACCGTGAGAAGCATTTTCATAGTTTGCGATTACAAAATCGATCCCATGCTCCTCTTTTAATTTTGGTAAGTATTTTTGGAGCATTTCACGCCCAGGGCGTCCAATAATATCTCCAATAAATCCAATTTTCATTATAGTACCTTTGGTTTGTTGTTTCTTAGATAAAAAAGTGTTGCTTTAATAATATCATCATCATCTTTTGAGTCTGATTTAATTGTCTCTTTGGAGTCATTTAAGTAGGTAAAAGTGATGTTTTGCCCATAGTTCATAACGGTTTTTATCTTTTTAGCGAGTGCTAAAAGTTTAATAACCATCAACTCTATAAACTGCTTTGTCACTACATCAAGTTCACCAAATCTATCTATAAGCTCCTCTTCGATCTCATATACCTCAACACTCTCTTCACACTGTGAAAGACGTCTGTAAATATCTAAACGAAGTCTATCCTCTTGGATAATCTCATCTGAAATATACGCAGAGATTGTGAGTTTAATATCAACTTTCGCTTTTGTGTCAGGAACTGTATTGCTAAGTTCTTTGATCGCATCTTCTAACATTCTAAGGTACAGTGAATATCCAATATTTTTAATGTGTCCGCTTTGTGCATCCCCAACTAAGTTTCCACCGCCGCGAATCTCTAAATCGTGATGTGCTAAAACCGATCCGCTTCCTAAAAATGAATTTGATTCAAGTGCAAGTAGACGTTTTTTTGCCTCATCTGTCAAGTTCTCTTTATTCTCAACTATAAAATATGCAAACCCCTCTACGTGACCACGTCCAACACGTCCGCGCAACTGGTGCAAGTCTGCAATTCCAAAGCGATCGGCACCATCAATGATGATAGTATTGACTTTAGGCATATGAATACCACTCTCAATGATCGAAGTTGCGATCATCATATCGTACTCACCCGCTTCAAATTTTAGTAGCTCTTTTTCAGTTTCTGCCGCTGAAACTTTTGAGTGGAGCATTAAAATTCTTATATCAGGTAAAATCGCTTTGATCTCCCCTTTTTTGATCGGCATATGATCGATCGAATTATGGACATAAAATACTTGCCCTCCACGGCGAAGTTCACGAAGTATCACCTCTTTTACAAGTTTCTCTTCATACTCTTTTACAAAGGTACGCACACCTTGTCGCTCACTCGGAGGAGTTAAAAGCTGAGACATTGTTTTGATCGAACTAAGTGCTTGATTAAGTGATCTTGGAATTGGTGTTGCCGACATTGAAAGCATATGGACGTTGTGATACAACTCTTTAATCTTCTCTTTTTGTTTTACACCGAATTTATGCTCTTCATCAACGATCACAACGCCTAAGTTTTTAAACTCTAATCCAAAAAGTGCATGAGTTCCTACAACACAGTCAAGTTCACCCGAAGCCAACGCTTTTATAATGTTGTTTTTCTCTTTTGTCGTTACAAAACGGTCAAGCTTTGCATAACGTATACCCAAATCTTTAAAGCGCTCATCCAAACTTCTAAAATGTTGTGCTGAGAGGAGTGTTGTAGGGACTATAAAAGCTGATTGATACCCAGATTTCCAAGCTGCAAAGATGGTATTGAGTGCTACTTCCGTTTTTCCAAATCCTACATCACCGCTTAAAAGTCTGTCCATAATTTTCCCGCTAGACATTTGTGAAACAATCTCTGCAACCGATTGTGTTTGATCCTCAGTATATTCAAAACCACTAAGTGCTTGAAACTCTTTAAGCTCCTTTTGATCGATCGATATTTTTGGTGCTTTTATAAGTGCTCGTGCTGCTGCAATATTTACAATCTGTCCGGCGATCTCTAAAAGACGTTTGCGAACTTTCTCTTTGAGTTTTCCAAAACTCCCTTTACCGAGCCTGTCAAGAACGGGAACACCGCCACCGCTTGCAATGTAGCGGTCAATGTAGTCTAAGTTCTCAACAGGAAGAAGAATCTTATCATCCCCAATGTACTTGATAACTATAAAATCTTTTACGCCACCTAGAATTTCTGCTTGTTCTATCTTTTCAAATATCCCGACACCGTACTCTTCGTGAACTACATAATCACCAGCTTTAAGATCATCTAAAAGGATCGAGCTTTTGCGACGGCGACGTTTTTTATCGGGTTTATTGAGTGATATTACAACCTCATCAGGAGTAATGATGTTTAAAATGTATGGCGCTTGAACAATATTTATATTTTTAGTATCGTATATACCTGCTTGTTTAATTGTTGCATTATTTGCTGCAATGATGGTGATCTTTTTATCGGCATGGACACGAAGCAGTTGGGAAACATCTGCAACTAAAAGCTCTTTTATATCATCATTTTCTTCTAAAACGTCTACATTAAAACACTCTCTAGATATAGTTGGTTCGTTAATGCCGTATGCATCTTTCAATAGGTCATCTAAATTTTTAGAGAGCTTGACCTTTTTACCTTCTAAAAAGTTCTCTGCCAGAGTATCTAAATGCCAAAAACCAAGTGAGGCTATATCACGTGAGAGTGCATCATATTCGCTTGATTCAACTTTCGCGTTTAAAGTATTATAATCCTCTTCATTTAGAGCGAAAAAAGCACTGCTAATCTCTACATGATCTAGTTCATCACCGATTGTTCTTTGTGTATCGGCTTCGTAAGCTTTGATCTGTTCAATCTCAACGTCAAAGAATGAGATACGAATAGGGGTTTTTGTAGCGGGTACAAAGATGTCTAAGATATCGCCCCGATGTGAGATCTCCCCTTCTACTTGTACAATATCAACAAATGTATATCCCCAATGAAGCATCTTCTCTTTAAAAGAATTAATATCAACCTCTGTACCAAACTCTAATGTTATAGAATTAACATAGTAAAGTTTTAGTTTGTATAAAAGCTCTTGGAGTTCCTCTTTGTATGAACGTAAATCATCTCCATGCGTTGCTCTAAAGTCTGGAAATACTATGGTTTCTTGATTGAAAAATTTTGAGACACTCTCTAGTTCATGTGCCTCTTTGAGATCTTCACAGATTAAAACTTCAAGTTGCTCTTTTGAAGTTTTAAAATGGTTAAACAGTTGGCTTTTTGTCATTATTTTTTATAACTGAGTTTCCTTCAAAAATCCCTTTAGCTTCAATGATTAATTCACCCGACTTGATCTCTCCGCTTACATGTCCGGCAGCTTTGATCTCAACTCTCTCTGCATCAACAGTCCCTTCCATGAAACCCTGAATAATCAGTCTGTCTGTAATAATAGAGCCTTTTACATGTCCATTTTTACCGATATTTACCTCTTTAGTAGAGTTAATATTACCCTCTAAAACACCATCAATATAAAGATTACAGGATAGTTCTATTTCCCCTTTGATTTTTGCACCGGTTGTGATGATGGTTGTGTTACTATCGGTTGATACGCTAGCCTCGACGTCGCTGTTATTAAAGATTGCCATGGTACTTTATTTTCCTTTTCAAAGATTTCATCATAATTTTGTTGTGTCCATTTTATAAAATAGTATGGATTTAACACCCTATGGATAAAACGAATTTCATAATGTAAATGTGGTCCGTTACTCATTCCAGAGTTTCCGGTATAAGCTATAAGTTGCCCTTTTTTTACAAATTGTCCTGATTTTATCACAATTTTATTTAAATGTCCGAAATAACTCTTAAAACCATACACATGTTCTAGTATAATGAGATTACCATACCCACTGCTTTTGTGAAATCCTGCCCACTCTACTACACCATCTGCAGTTGCATGTACTTCAGTATTCATCCGAGCTTTTAAATCT
>JARRNV010000164.1:0-3128 GCA_037384685.1 Sulfurimonas sp. | reverse complement strand
AAGCTTCAATCCACATCTCTTTATCTGCTTTGCGCCATTTTTTGTTTACAAAATATCCACTAATTTTAATCCATCCGTTTATTTTCAATTTAGAAGTAAACGATGTCAACTTTTCCCACTTATCGATCTCTTTTCCATCAATTGCAGAGTATATTATACTATCTTGAGAAACTCTGTACGTTGTAGGGGTTGTATCTTTAACCGTATCTACCTTTTTTGAATTTCTCATCTTTAATTCAGGAAATTCATTTATTTGTTTTTTCAAATTATTTTTACAAATAATTTGATTTTTATTTTTAGATACTTTTAGTTTTTCTATTTCTATTTCTTTGTTTTTTATAATTTTATTCAGAAAATATATTTGATTTTCCAAATTATTTATTTCTTCTTTATATTTTTCATTTATTTTATTTTTATCATCTAAACTTAATGTTTTTTCTTCGCATCTCTTCAAATTTTTTTGAGAAAGTTCATAATTTATTCTAAGTTGTTCTATATCTTTAACTATCAAATCAAGTCTTTGCATCTCATCTGCATTTACAAAAACAAGCATTAAAAACAAAGAAAAAACCAGTTTCATTTTAAACCTTTTTTATAAGTTTCACACCCATTTCAGCATGGTGCGTGTATGGAAATTGATCAAATAAAGCCATACTTTGAACATTATGAGTTTGTGTAAGTATCTCCAAGTCTCTTACTAATGTTTCCGGATTACAAGATATATATACTATATTATCATATTGTGAACTAAATTGACATGTGAACTCATCCATCCCTGAACGTGGCGGGTCAACAAAGATTGAGTCTATATTATACTCTTCAATATTGATGTGTTTCATTCTATTAAACTCACGTACACCGTTTAAAGCTTCAACAAACTCTTCAACACTCATACGTATAAATTCTATATTTTCTACACTATTTAAGGCCATATTGGCTTTTGCAGCATTTATAGAGCTCTTGGAGATCTCTGTTGCCAATACTTTATCGAATGTTTTTGCAAATGGGATCGTAAAGTTTCCTGCACCGCAATAAAGTTCCAGCAAATCACCCTTATGATCCTTAAAAGCATCAGTAGCCCACAAAATCATTTTTTCATTGACTCTTGGATTTGGCTGGGTAAATGAGTTTTCTATATAGTTAAACTTATAAACTTCTCCGTTTAGGTCTAAAGACTCTGTTACATAATCTTGTCCTATTATAATCTTTTGCTTTCTTGCACGCCCTATAATATTAATATCAAGCTCTTTAGCAATTATAGTTGCACTCTCTTGCCACGCTTGGTCTAATTGTCTGTGATAGAGTAATGAAACTACCATTTCGCCATTGCTAGAGCTTAAAAAATCTGCTCCAAATAATTTAAAACCAAGTTCATGTTTGTCAATTAACTCCAAAAGTTTTGGCATCAGAACATTAATATACTCATTTACTTGAGGACACTCCTCTATGAGTACTACACCCTTGTGTTCACTATGGTTCATTGCATAATGGATTGCATCACCGACATGCCATATTTTAAATTCGCTACGTGACCTATAATTTTGTGTCGGTGAGGTAAAAATTTCAAGCTCTCCTTGAAAATATTGGCTAAATCGCTCTTTATTAATGTTTACTTTTTGTTCTAGTTGTGCATCATACCCGTCTTCATAGACTCTACATGCACCACATTCACCGAAATGTTTACATGTCATTTAATACTCGCTATAAGATTTCCTATCAGAAGGTTCCAGCCATCTATAAGTACAAAAACCAATATTTTAAATGGCAAAGAGATCATTACAGGGGGTAACATCATCATACCCATAGACATTAAAATTGACGCTACAACCATATCTATAACTAAAAACGGTAAAAATATTAAAAAACCTATCTCAAAAGCTGTTTTTAACTCACTAATAATAAATGCAGGGATTACTATAGAAAGAGGAACATCGGCAATAGATTGTGGATTCTCCATCTCTCTAATACGTAAAAACAGTGCTAGATCCTTCTCTCTAGTATTTCTTATCATAAAGTTTTTAAAAGGGAGTGTTGTTTTTTCAAATGCTTCTTCGTAGGTAATTTTTTCCGCTACATAAGGTTTTATACCTTGCTCATAAGCTTTCGTTCCAACAGGTTCCATAACAAAGAATGTAAGTATCATAGCAAGTAGGACTAAAACCTGTGTTGGAGGCACTTGTTGCGTACCCAATGCTTGACGCAAAAAACCAAATACAATGACAAACCTTGTAAAAGTTGTCATCACCATCACTAATGATGGAGCTAAAAACAATAAGGTTAAAACAAGTAGTACATTTAGTGAGGATACTAACTGTTGTGGTGTATCGGGTGCTGAAAGTGAAAGGTTTACAGTTGGGATAGTAACAGCTTCAGCACCTAATAGTGTTGCCGATAAAAGAGCAACTAACGTAAAAAATTTTACCATTTTTTACATCTTTGCCTTATCAAGTACAGAAGTCGCCTGATTTTTTGAAGATTTTGTTTTTTTACCAAAGAAACGGAGCTCAACTCTTCTGTTTTTTTCTCTACCGATTTTTGTTGCATTTGTTGCCACTGGATGATATTGAGCATATCCTGTCGCATTCATACGTTTTGGATCAACTCCGTCTATCTCTAACTCTTTAAGCACTGAAATAGCTCTTGCAGTTGAGAGTTCCCAATTATCTTTAAACGGGCTGTTAACACCAGGTCCACCATCATCAGTATGTCCTTGAATACTCACCTCTACATCGTTTGGCATCTCATCGATTAATAATGACATTCTCTTTAAAAATAAAAGTGCGTCTTGATTATCTATAGTAGCGCTTCCAGCTTTAAATAAAAGAGTTGCTGGCATGTTGATAACAAACCCTTCCTCTGCTTATTCAAGAGTAATTTCAGGCCCTTGTTGTTTTTGCTGCATCTCGTTTGCATCCGCTATTGCTTGCTGGATTCTATTTACAGCTTCACTTGTCTCATCTTGAGAATTAATAGGTGTAGATTCTTGGATACGTTTTTTTGATATCTCAGTCTGTGTACCACCCTCTAAAACACTCATAGCACCACTTAGAGATCCGATCGCTTCTGAGACTTTTTTTGCATCCATACTCGACATAGAAAGAAGAAGTACAAAGAAACAAAGAAGTAAA
>JARRNV010000163.1:0-3155 GCA_037384685.1 Sulfurimonas sp. | reverse complement strand
TATCACGGGCTTGAAGTTGGTTAACTTGCTGTTGCTGTGCGGGATCTAGTTTTTGAGTGTTCGATGCAGAATTTTCTTTCTCTTTTTCAGCACTCTCTTTTGCATCTTTTTTATCTGTTGCTTGTTGAGTTTTATAAACAGTAGGATCGAGAGTGTAATTATTGTTTGAATCTATCTGCATAATAAAAATTGTAACACTACGAGTTTTAAAATATACTTTGATATTATTTTACATACATTTTTAAGGGGTTTAGTATCTGTTTTGTATTGGCAATTGTTTTTTTCGTAACTACTGTTATATTTTATACACAAGAGCTGTATCAGCAAAGTATACTCAGTGGGATTGTTACTTTTGTGATGTTAAGTATATTTTTTGTTAGAATTTATAAAAATAGAAAGTGTATATTTGGAGATAAAAACGATTGTCATAAGGACAACCGTTTTAAGATTAAGAAGTAGGATTAAAGATTATTCGATTTCAGCGTCGATTACGTCGTCGTCATCTTTTTTCTTAGAAGTATCAGCTCCACCTTGTGCGCCACCTTCTTGCTCTTGTTTGTACATTTGCTCTGCCATTTTATGAGAAGCCTCAGTAAGAGCTTTCACTTTTTCTTCGATTTGTTCTTTCGTAGCATTTTCATCTTTTAGAGTCTCTTTAAGAGCATCAATTGCAGCTACGATTTTAGCTTTTTCATCAGCATCAAGTTTATCACCCATTTCAGTCATAGATTTTTCAGTTTGAGCAATAAGTGCATCTGCTTGGTTTTTAAGTTCAACTAGTTCTTTTCTTTTACCATCTTCAGCTTTGTGTGCTTCAGCATCTTGAACCATTTTTTCGATCTCTTCTTCGCTTAGTCCAGATGAACCAGAGATTGTGATCGATTGAGATTTACCAGTACCTTTATCCGTTGAGCTAACAGTTAAAATACCATTTGCATCGATATCGAATGTTACTTCAATTTGTGGTACACCACGAGGTGCTGCCGGGATATCACCAAGTTCAAATAAACCTAAAGATTTGTTATCTTTTGCAAACTCACGCTCACCTTGAACTACGTTGATTGATACTGCAGGCTGGTTGTCTTCTGCAGTTGAGAATACTTGTGATTTCTTAACAGGAATCGTAGTACCTTTTTCAATAACTTTAGTCGCAACACCACCAAGCGTTTCAATACCTAATGATAATGGAGTAACGTCTAGTAAAAGAACATCTTTAACATCACCGCGTAATACACCACCTTGGATAGCAGCACCGGCAGCAACAACTTCATCTGGGTTTACACCTTTGTTAAGATCTTTTCCACCAAAGTATTCACTTACTTTTTGTTGTGCTAAAGGTACACGAGTAGAACCACCAACCATGATAATCTCTTTAATATCACCTTTATCTAAATCTGCATCTTTCATTGCAGTTGTGATGTGATCCATAGTCTCTTTTACAAGATCAGCAATCATACCCTCAAACTTAGCACGTGTTAATTTAACAACTAAGTGTTGTGGTCCCGCTTCTGTCATAGTAATAAACGGTAAGTTGATCTCAGTCTCAGTAGCAGATGAAAGCTCTTTTTTAGCATTTTCTGCAGCATCTTTTAGACGTTGTAGTGCCATTTTGTCATTTTTAAGATCAATCCCGTGAGAGTTTTTGAACTCATCATTTAAGAAGTCAACGATCTTGTTATCGAAATCATCTCCACCTAAGAATGCGTTACCGTCAGTTGAAAGAACTTCAAAAGTTCCGTCAGAGATTTCAAGTGTTGTAACGTCGAATGTACCACCACCAAGGTCATATACTAAAACATTCTCATCAGATTTACTGTCAAGTCCATAAGCTAGTGCAGAAGCTGTTGGCTCATTGATGATACGAAGAACGTTTAGTCCTGCGATTGTACCAGCATCTTTAGTAGCTTTACGTTGTGCATCATTGAAATAAGCTGGAACTGTAATAACAGCATCAGTAACTTTACTTCCTAAGTATGCTTCAGCATCCTCTTTTAGTTTTGTAAGAATTTTTGCTGAGATCTCTTGAGGAGTGTAAATTTTACCAGCTACATCTACAGCAGCCATACCATCTTTATCTACGATCTTATATGTAACTTTGTCATGTGCTTTTTGAGCATTTTCTTCGTTCATCATAAGACCCATAATTCTCTTCACTGAAGAGATAGTTTTCTCTGGGTTTGTGATCGCTTGACGTTTTGCAGGATCACCTACTAGAACTTCACCTTTATCTGTGAATGCTACAACAGATGGAGTAGTGTTTTTACCTTCCGCATTTGGGATAACTTTCGCTTCACCACCTTCGTAAACAGCTACACAAGAGTTTGTTGTCCCTAAATCTATACCTATAACTTTTGACATTTTCGATCCTTTTTATTTGTTTTTTCTATATTTAATTAAAACTATTTATTTTTTTAACATCGTTATTGTACGATGTTTTAAAAATCTGTTTTGCAACTTTTGTTGCATAAAACGAAATTAATTCGCTACAACTACCATTGCTTCACGTAAAGGTCTTTCTTTATATTTATAACCTGTTTGAAAAGTTTGAACGATTTGTCCACTTTCAACTTCATCATTGTCAACACTTTGAATAGCATTGTGAATGTTTGGATCAAATGGCTCTTCATGAGCTACCATCGTTACACCATGCTTTTCAAGTGATGTTAGAAATTGCTTATATGTAAGCTCGATACCCTCTTTGAGTTTATCAAACAGTTCCGCTTTATCACCTTCAGTTGCAACAGATTTTAAAGCACCTTCAAGTGAGTCAATAACGGGGATCATATCTTTTGCAAATTTTTCATTTGCATACTCTACAGCTGTATATTTTTCACGTTCAAGTCTTTTTTTAATATTTTCAAAATCAGCGTGAACACGTGCGTATTTATCTTTTAAAGTGTTTAGTTCACCTTGTAGAAGATCAAACTCATTCTCTACAGCTTCAGCATCTGCTTTGGCTTCATCATTTGTAATCTCTTCAGAATTGTCTTGTATATTTTCATTTTGTGTATTTTTTTCGTCAGACATAATTGTTTAATTCTCCTTTACCAAAAGATGACATTATTATACATATTGAGTGTAATATTGTCAAGTATAATATTATTTTTATTATATCAATAAAGTTTAGTCTAGTTATATCAAGTGTGTTTGCTCAC
>JARRNV010000162.1:0-3194 GCA_037384685.1 Sulfurimonas sp. | reverse complement strand
TGATATCTTTAGTAAAAAACCGTTGGGAAAACTACGCATAGAGTATAAACTTGGGCTTCTAAGACAAAACAATAAAATGAACTACAAAGTGTTTAAAATAAGTGAACGGGAAGTTCTCGATCGAGAGTTGAGAGTACAAAAATCACACCATTTTAAAGAGGTAACTACAAGAAAATACTATAATGGTACACATACTTTAACCATTGTGATCAATGGAAAAGAATTTACAACTTGCGAATTTGAATTAACAACTTAGAAGTGAATGTTAATCCACTTGCACAGTTTGATCACGTCCTGATTTTTTAGCTTTATAGAGTGCTTTATCTATATCCATTATAAACTCTTCTAAAGAGATATCTTTTTTTGAGATGCCAAGACCTATACTAATTGTTAAGTTATACTTTTGAAGTTTTTTATCTTCTTTAACGGCTAAGCGTAGTTTTTCAGCAAAAGCAAAACCTTGAGCAAGATCAGCATTTGGATAGATAATTAAAAACTCTTCACCTCCCCAGCGACCTATAGTATCAGTTACTCTTGAAGAGTTTTTGAGGATTGTAGAAAAAAGTTGTAAAACTTCATCCCCTATTTGATGTCCATATTGATCATTGATACTTTTAAAATGATCTAAATCGAGCATTAATAAGACAAAAGTATGACTACCTCTTTTGAAATTTTCATATTGGAGATACAACTCTTGATCTAATTTATAACGGTTATAAAGACCTGTAAGAGGATCAGTAATAGATCTTTTCGAAGAATCGATGTAAAGCTCATGTACTTTTTGATACTCATCTTGTTTGCGTTGTAACATGTTTTTATAAGCTATTATAATAGGGATGATTGAAACAAAAAATAGTAAATATGAAAAAAGAGTTTGGATAGTGTTTTGTTTTAAAACAGCATTGACATAGGAGATATCCATATCAACGCCTATAACATAAAGGTGCCCTTTTGCTGTCTGTATAGGAAGAACAATAGAGCGGTATGTACCCCATCTATCACTATATATAGGGACATAAAAAGGTTTGTATATTTTATTTGGTGTTATGTAGTCAGTGCTTAAATGCTCAAAACTATTTTTTAAAGTATCACTTGCATCAGGATAAGGTGTAAAGTAACGAACTTCTGTATGATCTTTTATCTCTGAAGCTAAAGCACTAGAACTTGTTAGTTCATAAGTACCATTTTTATCACGTATAACTGTATAGAGAAATTTTGTACCTAATTGATTGTTAAGTTTTGTAAGGTTTCTGATATTTTGCATATCTTCTTTTGGACTAATTGACGTAGCTAAAATTGCTCTATCATGAAAATCATCTTCTAGTACAAAGGGGACTGCAACGGCAGCAGAGTAAAGTTGTTTGTCTATTTGAGCGATTAAACGATTTTTTTCGTAAAAATAGTTCCAGATTGAGTAGAGGGTTAAAATAGTGAGAGTAAATCCAACAGCTGCAACCATCTTTAGAGTTTCATTTTTCATAAAATTAAGTTAAAAATTCTTTCCCTTTCTTTAAAATTATAAATCTTTATAATTGATAGTATATCAATATATGATAAACTTCAAGCATGAAAACAAAACGAACCTCTTTTGAAAGAGACTCCACTGGAGAGTATGCAGAACTGTTTTTAAAAGTACGAGACTATATAAAAATTTGTATAGGCAATGATGCTAAAGAGAAGTATAGTGAAAACATCACGACACTTTATTCAAAAGAGGGTGGATTTTGTTATATCCGCGTTAAAGATGATTATATACATTTAGGCTGGTTTCGAGGTCGTTATATAGATGATAAATATGATCTACTTTTTGGAAAAGGAAAAACTCTTAGAGGACAAAAAGTATATAAACTCGATAAACAAACACGAGATGCCATAAAATACTATGTAAATGAGACTTTAATGTTTTTGTTTGAACATAATGAGTTGATGAAACTAAGAAAACAAAAGGATTGATTTTGGTAAGAAAAGCAGAGCTAAAAGATGCAAAAATGATTGCAGAGTTACTTTCTACATTTGGAGATGAGATATTTGATATTACAGGTGCAGTAATAAATACAGATAAAGAACTCATCGTAAAACTTTTTGATGAGAATTTGGGTGAAAAATTTGAAGCGTTTGTGTATGAAAAAGATAGTGAAGTTATAGGATTTATAACTTTTTGTGAGAGTTTTTCTATGTATGCAAAAGGGGAATATTACACTGTTACAGAACTCTATGTAGATAGAAATTATCGTTCACAAAATATAGGAAAAAAACTTTTAGATACTGTTATAGAACTTGCAAAAAAAGAGAAAAAATTAAGACTGGAACTTACAACCCCACCATTGCCAGAGTTTCAAAAAAGTTTAGACTTTTATCTACAAAACGGCTTTGAAGTTAGTGGTGGAAAAAAAGTGAAGTTAGAGATATAGAAGGCAGAAAAAGTGAAAAACATACTCAACTATATAAAAGTAAGCAACACCATCTCTACTTCAGGACAACCAACAAAAGAGCAGTTTAAAACTATAGCTAAAGAGGGGTTTGATGTGGTAATAAATCTTGCTATGCATAATAGGGGTGCGCTAAAAGAGGAAGATAAAATAGTCTCTAAAAATAATATGATTTACTATCATATTCCTATAACTTGGGAAAAACCTGAGATCGAAAGATTAAACCTTTTTTTAGCAACTCTAAAGATGTTGCAAAAACAAAATAAAAAAGTGTTTATTCATTGCATCAAAAATTACAGGGTATCAGTGTTTATTTACATATATAAAAAACATATTCTTAAAGACAAAAACAGCAAATTAATTGCGCCAAAGGGATATGAACCAAATGAAGCATGGAAAAAAATTATGAAAGTAAAAATATGATTTTATATATTCACGGTTTTGGAAGTAGCGGACAGGGTGGCAAGTCCAAAATATTTAGGGAATATTTTCAAAAGCAAGGGATTAAGTTCTTAGCACCTTCTCTCTCTATGATTCCTACACTTGCTATCTCTACTTTAGAAGAGATAATCGAGATTTGTAGTGATGAAGAGATCATACTTATGGGTTCCTCACTTGGTGGATACTATGCAATCTATTTGAGTGAAAAGTATAATCTAAAAACGGTGCTTATTAATCCCTCTATCAAACCTTACGAAACACTAACAAAAGTTTGACATGAAGATCAATTATGCCTCAGTCTCACACCCGCAGAGCAATGGTGAA
>JARRNV010000161.1:0-3214 GCA_037384685.1 Sulfurimonas sp. | reverse complement strand
GTGTTGATGAGTTTGATTATCTTAAAGGGATAGAGAAACTTATCAAAATAGAACTGCATAAGTATATAGGGCCAAGAATAGATGTACCTGCCGGAGATATAGGAGTTGGGAACAGAGAGATTGGGTATCTTTTTGGAGAATACAAAAAAATCACATCAAGATATGAGGGTGTCTTAACAGGAAAACCTTTTTTCTTCGGTGGTTCATTAATGCGTCCTGAAGCAACAGGTTATGGAGTGATCTACTTTACGCAAAGTATGTTGGAAATAGAATCAAAAGAGACGCTTGAAGGAAAAGTGTGTACAGTAAGCGGTGCCGGAAATGTCGCGATACATGCTATAGAAAAGCTTTTACAAATAGGGGCACTTCCTGTGAGCTGTTCAGATTCAAGTGGAACTATTTACGATTCAAGAGGAATTGATTTAGAGCTTTTAAAAGAGATCAAATTAGAAAAAAGAGCCTCTTTAGAGCTCTATTTAGAATCACATGCAGAAGCTGTGTATACACCTGTAAGTGAATATCCTGAAGGTGGACATGCTGTTTGGAATATTCCATGTTATGCGGCTTTTCCTTGTGCTACACAAAATGAATTGACGGAAGTTGATGCACAAAATCTTATTCAAAATGGTTGTATGAGCGTAACAGAAGGGGCAAATATGCCTTCAACACCTGATGCAATAGATCTTTTACAAAAGCATAATATTTGTTTTGGACCGGCAAAAGCTGCAAATGCAGGCGGAGTAGTTGTGAGTGAATTTGAGATGAGCCAGAATGCTTCAATGAGTAAATGGAGCTTTGAAAAAGTAGATGATAAATTAAAATCTACTATGGAGATGATCTGTAAAAGGGTAGCACTGACAGCAAAAGATTACGGTGTAGAAGGAAATTATGTTGACGGTGCAAATATTGCAGGCTTTAAAAAAGTAGCAGATGCAATGATCGCTGAAGGGATTTAGAAAAAAATGAAAAAGCTCTTTTTTGTACTTGTAACATTTGTTTTTATAACTAACTCATTTGCATTTACAAAATTTATAGATGCACAACTGCAAAATTACTATAAATTAAATGATGCAAATCTTTCTCAAGAGGAGATAGAACAAACTATTGAAGATGAAGGAAAGCTTTATCATAAGGCTTTGCAATATCTCTTAGCAAACAAAACAAAATTTATAAAAGAGTATGCAAAGTATGAAAAGGAGATTTTTTCTCTCCAAAAAATTCTATCTATTAATAAAAGGGCAGGAAACTCTGCAGCAGTTTTAAGGGATGAAGTAAAGTTAAAATCGTATGAAATACTAAATGCACAAGGTAAAATGTTCAAAGATATATTACTCGCTTTGAACAAACCAAATGCAGATGAATACGAAGCAAAACTAGCACAATACGTAAACCAAAATCAAGAAGAAGTTGCCCAAATTAATAATGTCAATTATAAAGAGTATCTCTCATGGGAGCCAAATTCTAAAGTTGTATCCCAATTGCAAGATAACATCAAAGAGTATTATGCATTACTAGAGTTAAACAGAGATCTGATCGTATATCTGTTTAGATTTAAAGATAAAATGTATCGATTAAACAATTATGCAAACTACCATTTAAGCGAAATTGTTTACGCAATAGATTCTTTAGATCTTGTTACCAGTATTAATATAATGCTAGAAGATTATAATATAGATGTCACTAAACTTTTAATAATGATTATGGTAAGTGTGCTAGTTTACTTACTAAGAAAAATAGCTCTATTTATTTTAAAAAAGATTTTACACAGAATATCTTTTCTAAAGGCATATGCCGCAAAAATTGTTACTAGGCTGGAAAAACCGATCGACATTTTATTTGCAATCATTAATATTAATTTGTTGGTCTATCTTTATAATGATTTTAGCTCAGTTGACTCTATAGCCCGATCATTTAATATTATATATGGATTGTATGGAAGTTATATATTTTATGTCATAGTAAATACTATTGCCGTAGTAAAATTAAGCTCATTTAGTACTAGTAGTACACGTGTGAGAAAAGACGTGATCAATGTAAGTATCAAAATTGTTAATTTTATAATACTAATCATAGGTCTTTTACTCGCTCTATATTTCGCTGGAGTTGATCTTACCGCTGTACTTTCAGGGCTTGGAATCGGTGGTTTTGCACTTGCTTTTGCAGCAAAAGATACTATTTCAAACTTTTTTGGAACTGTATCGGTATTGTTTTCGGATGTCTTTTCTCAAGGGGATTGGATCGCAATAGATGATAAAGAAGGAATAGTCGTTGAGATAGGTTTGCGTGTAACAACTCTGAGAACGTTTGATAATGCCCTTATTGCTATTCCAAACGGTACCTTTGCATCTAAAGAGGTGAAAAATTGGAATAAAAGAAAAATCGGTCGAAGAATCAAGATGAATATAGGAGTGAAATATAACTCAAAAGTAGAAGATATTCAAAATGCAGTCATACAAATAAGAGAGATGTTACAGCAGCATCCCGATATAGCAACTCCAAATACAAAGTATGAGTATATTTATCAAGATATGACAAAGTTGGTATCAAAAGATGATCTTGAAGGGGTAAGAACAACACTACTTGTATATCTTGATCAATTCTCTTCATCAAGTATAGACATTCTAGTGTACTGTTTTTCTAAGTCCGTTGAGTGGGAAGAGTGGCTAAAAACAAAAGAGGATGTAATGCAAAAAATTATGAAAATTATAGATGAAAATTCTTTAGAATTTGCGTTCCCGTCACTCTCTGTATACCAAGAAAAATAAATAATTTTTATTTTAGTATTTTATGATAAGATTTGCACTTCAAAAATTACAGGTAAGAGAGATTAACGATAAATGCTAAAGTTAAATGCAGGTCTTTGTGTACGTTCACTCAGTGTTGAGAGTGAATGTAACAGATGTGAAGTTATATGTCCAACAAGTGCAATTACTATTCAAAAGGGCAAAACATTACCGGCTATTAACTTTTCAGAGTGTGTATCGTGTGGCGGATGTGGTGCAGTGTGCCCAAGTGAAGCATTGACACTTGATGAATTTACCCCTACAGATTTTTTCTTTAACTTTATTCAACAAAGCGATCCTCTGATATCTTGTAGAAAAAATGTCCCATGTATTGCAGCACTCAGTGTTGAACATATTATATCGTTAGCGGTTCTTAAAAAAGAGCTTGTTTTTGATATGGGGCATTGTGGTGAATGTGAAATTGCTTCTAA
>JARRNV010000160.1:0-3525 GCA_037384685.1 Sulfurimonas sp. | reverse complement strand
AATTTTTCTTATATAGTTAAAAGCTCTTCCACTTTTTCTTAATAAAGTGCAACAATTCCATCAAGCTATTTGTCAAGAACTGAGATCCCTATCTCCTCATAACATGATGGATCAGCTAGGCAGTTATTTTTCTCTTCTATCTGTTCCTCTAGAGCTTCAATCTCAGCAGGAAGTTTTTCTAAAGCAATTTTTTCTTTATATGTAAGTTTTATCGGTTTTGGTTTTTCTTTTATTTCTTCTTGTGGTTTTTCTTGAGTTGTAGAAGCCTCTTGCTCCATCTGATCAAGCTCTTGTAGCTCTTTTTCTACAAAATATCTATCGTGACTTACAAGTATTACAGCACCCGGGAAGTTTGTTAGTTGTTCTTCTAGGATGTTGATTGTCGGGATATCCAAGTCGTTTGTCGGCTCATCAAGAATGAGAATATCTACTTTTTTTGTAAAGAGCAGGGCAAGAGCTACACGGTTTTTCTCTCCACCGCTGAGAACACCTATCTTCTTATCTAAAAATTCACGAGGAAAGAGGAAGTTTTTGAGATATCCGTAAACATGGAGATCTTTTCCCTGTACACTTACACGATCTCCACCATTTGGACAAAAGGTCTCGATCAGGTTTTTGTCATCATCGAGCATCTCACGGTGCTGATCGAAGTATCCTACCGTAAATTCCCCTTTTTTTATTTTTCCGCTTATCGGCTCTATACGTCCTAGCAGTACTTTTAAAAGGGTAGATTTTCCACTGCCATTTGGTCCGACAATTGCAATGACATCTTTTTGCAAAATTCTTGTTGAAAAGTCATGAAGTAACTCTTTATCTCCAAGTTTTACGTGCAAATCTTCAATCTCAAAAAGCATCTTTTGTTTGTTGATGCTTTTTTGGCGGTTGAAGTGTTTTGCTTCACGTTGGAGTTCCATTGACATTTTTCTGATTTTTCCAGGGTTTGTTTTGGCAGCTTCACGCAACTCCATCAAGCGCTCTTTACGCCCCTCATTTCTTTTTAGACGTGCACGTACACCTCGTGAATACCACTCATTTTCCCTTTTTAAAAGTCCTAAAAGATTTTCATGCTGTTTTTGAAGATTTTGCAGATATTGCTCTTTTTGTGTAAGGTAATCACTGTAACCACCCTTATATTCACGCAGTGCACAATCTTCAACCTCTACAGACTTTGTTGCAACGCGATCGATAAAGTAACGATCGTGAGAGATAAAAACAAGGGTGAACTTCTCTTTTAAAAGCAACTCTTCTAAGAACTCAACCATATAAACATCAAGGTGGTTGGTAGGTTCATCAAGGAGTAATACATCTGGTTTTTGAAGTAGAAGTGAAGCAAGAGCTACACGTCTTTGCTCCCCACCACTTAGGAGTGCTATAGGTTTGTCCTCGTAGCGTTTGAGATCAAAGTGTTGGATGATACGCTCGATCTTATCATCTAAATTCCAAGCAGAATGGTGCTCAATGTAGTTAGAGAGTTTTTCGTGTTCACGAAGGAGAGTTTTGTTCTCAAAGTCTTCGGCTAAAAGGTGTGTGAGTTCATCATACCTAGCTTTGGCACGGTTGATCTCAACAAGTCCAGCTTCAACAGCCTCACGAACATTGTGACCTTCCTCAAAAACAGGGCGTTGATCGAGCATCTTTACTTCGATGTCGTTTTGGATAATGCGTTTACCCTCATCGGCATCAAGTGTACCGTTTACGATCTTCATAAGCGTAGACTTACCACTTCCATTTTTACCAATGATAACGATACGTTCACCTTCGTCAACATGGAAGTCTATATCAACCAAAATCTTTTGTGCTGAGTAGTGTTTGGAGATGTTTTGTAAGTCTATTAATGCCATAAATCTGTTCTTATTTTTTAGTTGGAATGGTAACTTTTTTTAGCTGTGAGAACACTTTTTCAAGCATTATAACAACAGATCCAAGAACAAGCCCTATAAGAAGTTCCGCTACTATCGATGGCATAAAATGTAAAAAATCATGCAGTTGGTGTAAGTTATGCATATAGATCCCACCTGCAACTAACAGCATAGCGAGTGTACCAAGAACTGTAAGTGCTTTGATCACTTTTGGTAGGGAAGTGACAAGGATTAAACCAAAACTTTTACGAAACTTATTTCTCTCTTTTGCCGTTGCAATGAGATGAAAACCTATATCATCCATACGTACAATAAGAGTTACGATTCCATAAACGCCAATAGTAGCTAAAAAAGCTACAATGCTTACCGCTATCAATTGTGTTGCAAAGGTTTCATCAATAACTATTCCCAAGGCCATAATTACGATCTCGATCGAGAGAATAAAGTCTGTTTTTATGGCTGATTTGATCTTTTCTTTTTCTATCTTTAATATCTCTTCTTCTGAGAGTTGTTTTTCAAACTCTTCATGGTGAGCAGCTTTGTGCGGTAGTATCCACTCCAAGATCTTCTCAGCTCCCTCATAAGCAAGATATGCCCCACCGAGCATTAGAATAGGTATGATAGCCCACGATGCAAAATAGCTCAGTAAAAAAGCAAGGGGTAAGATGATCAGCTTGTTTATAAATGAGCCTTTTGTGATCGCCCAAAGAACAGGGATCTCACGAGAAGCTGCAAAGTTAGAAGCTTTTTGAGCGTTTACAGCGAGATCATCACCTAAAATTCCCGCTGTTTTTTTGGTAGCTACTTTTGTCATTGAAGCTGCATCGTCTAGCAGTGTCGCGATGTCGTCAAATACAGCAAAAAAACCGCCTGTCATTGTTCGATCTCCTCTGGATAGCAAAACTGTTTTGCTGTATACCAAGTTGCAATACCTTGGTCGTTATAGTTGTATTCTCTTTGTTTTACAGGGATTGAATCGTTACGAAGTTTTGAGCGGATAATTCCTACAATCACAAAGCTTAAAAGAAGAGTCAACACTGCGATAAACCAACCTTCAAAGTACCAGACTACAGCACTTAGCGGATAGATCGCAAACTGTAAAAATAAACGCAGGAAAAGTGCAATGATTTTACAACGCTTAGAGAGTAGTTTTGGTGTCGGTTGCATCATATCTATAAAATCTGTATTATTCATATTTGTATTATATCTAAAGGAATTAAGTATAATGATAATTATGAAGAAAATTATTTTATTATTATTTATTGTTTTAAGTCTCTTTGCAGAAGACCATGCTGTGGTATTTGTATATCATCGTTTTGGAAATGACAAGTTTCCTACAACCAACATTACAAAAGAGCAGTTTAAGGCACAGTTAGAGTATCTACATAACAATAATTATAATGTTGAAAAACTCTCAACAGTTATAAATCAGTTAGAGCAAAACAAACCATTACCACCAAAAACAGTCGTACTTACAATGGATGATGCTTATAGATCTGTATATAGCGTAGCTTTTGAGATGTTAAAAGAGTACGGTTATAAGTGTACGGTTTTCGTCAATACACATCCCATTGATGTAAAATCAAAGTTATATATGAGCTGGGATCAGATGAGAGAGATGAAAAAGTATGGGATCGAGTTTTCAAACCACTCATATTCTCATCCA
>JARRNV010000159.1:0-6281 GCA_037384685.1 Sulfurimonas sp. | reverse complement strand
AAATTCAAAAAAATCACCTCATTCCACACCACATTTCTCCATTAAAAATAATTCAAAAACCCTAGAAAAATGTATCCTCTTACTTATATAAGGATAGGAAACTGTGTCGTATCCTTTTTGCCGACAAAAATGGACTCAAAGCACAGCAGATGATGCGTGAGATGGAAGCATGTCTTAAAAAGTTTGAAACAATTGAGATAGTGGGTGCGAAAAAATGTGCGGTTGAAAAAGTTGCAAATAAATACAGATTTGAAATCTTACTACGCGGGGATAAAGCAGTTGATATTATAAAAGCGATTAGAACATGTAAAAACTCTATGGCAGAGATCGATATGGATCCTATTGATTTTGCTTGAGATTGTCAAAAAACCAATAAAATGCCCTCATCATTCCAGGTGTTTTTTGAAAGTTTTCATCAAACATAAATTTTTTTGCTTCGGCAGTTTTTAGGTAAATTACTTCGATCTCTTCATCGTGGATACCACCACCTTCACTCACTTTCATCGCTTCATCAATTTCACCGTAAAATAGAGACTGTTTTGCACCGGTAGTCCCTACAGATGTAAAAAAGCTTGTAATATAGCGGAGTTTTTCCAGAGGAATATCGTAACCGCATTCTTCTAGAATTTCCTCTTTGGCTATTTGTGAAAGTGTGAGTTCTTTATCGACAATTCCTGCACAAAGTTCATACATATAGCCATCTTTTTTCATATGTAAAACAGCAGGACGGAGCTGTTTTACAAGTACAAAACTATCTTTTTGTTTATGCCATAATAAGATAGCAACCGAATCGTAAGAGATGATCGCTTCCCACTTCTTTTCTTGGTTGTTTTGGGTATAAATAAGTTCAACAGGCTCTATAAACTTTGGATTTTCTAGTTTTCTAACCTGAGTAATTTTATTCATTGCCGTCATCCATCATGTAGATATAAGACATATCTTCAAAGAGAGGCGGTTTTTTATATGGAGTTTTATTTTTCAGATGTAAAGCAATAGTTTCATCATAGTTTTTCTTCAGCTGTAAAAATGCTTTTTTCTCTTTCCCTTTGAGTTTTTTCGTAGTAACTTGAACAACTCTTAACGGATTGATAGCAACTCCACGTTTACGAAGCTCAAAATGTAAATGTGGTCCTGTAGAGCGACCGGTTGTCCCTACATATGCAATAGTTTGCCCTTTTTTAACATACTTCCCTCGGTAGATTCCACGACGAAATGATTTTAAGTGTGCATATCTTGTTTCATACCCATCATTGTGTCTGATTTTAATGAGATTTCCATATGTTCCCAGTCTTGCGGCATAGATGATTTTACCACTTCCGGCTGCTATTACAGGAGTACCACGACGTGCAGCATAATCTACTCCTAAGTGTGCTTTCCACTTATGTAAAACCGGATGCCATCTTCTTTTTGTAAAGTATGAAGATATTCTAGCACCTCTTACCGGTCGTGCAAGTAAAAACCCTTCAACTTCGTGAGCATTTGCATCGTAATATCTGTCATCGTCGTTGAGATAAATATAGTGTTTTTTGTTTCCCATCTCAATCATAGCTGCATCTAAAGTTGGCATAGAAAAAGGTTGTCCTAACGATACTTTTGCGAATAAAGCATCACAAGCTCATCTCCTTTTCGTATATCGTTTTTAAAATTCAGTGAATGTTTGAATGCAGCAACAAAAACTCCGGCTACTTTTCTGCTTCCTGTTTTTTTCAAAATTGCATAGTTTGGAGAGGAGTTGATCTGGGTATATAAGACCTCTTTTTTTGTAGTGCTTATGATTGGAATTGCTTCAAATTTATAGCTTTTGTCTGCTTGATAAATATGTATTTGAAGTTCATCATTTAAAGGGAGTAAAATTTGCTGGATTTGATTGTTGTTATCTTTAAGTATTTGATAGTGAACACCTGTTCTCATCTCTTCGGTAAGACGCTGATCATCTTTGTCCAGATTGTAATAAAGTTCACGAACCGGTAAGTTTAATTTTTCTAAAAATACAAGGTAAGTTTCACCATTTAACCAGCGATAACGCTCTACATGAGAAGCTATAAGGGAACTTGCGGTAAACATTGTTAATAAAAAAAGTATGAAAAATCGTATCATAAATATAAACCTATAATAAATAATTGTGAGAGATTAGCAAATTTTGGCTTAGTCTGAGGTTTATTTGATATAATCTCAAAGATATTCAAAAAGAGATGAGAAATGAGATATATATTTTTAACAATTTTAATTCAATTAAACCTGTTTGCTTCGGATTTTAAAAAGTTGTGTAGTTGAGAGTTTTGATGCTGTTACAAAAACAGCATTTGTAAAATTGTGTGATCTTGATCTCTTAAAAAATAATGCATTGCCAAACTGTAAGTGGAAAGTTGCAGTGGGTGATAAAGTGGAATTGGCATTTGGATATACACGTTCACTTTTAATAGCGCCTAGTGAAGAGATATATTATCAGATCTCTAAGTCTGTAAAAACGCAATGGGTCCATCCAGATTCGTTTGCAACTATACTTTCTATTCATGGACATCCAACTCCGTTAAAAGAGGACTTTAGTGATTTTTCATCTGCTTCAAGTGCAGGTATTGTATTTATATACTTGGATAAAAAACTTTACACTGTCGATATGAAAAGTTTTAAAATTTTAGCCGTTAGTGATGCTCCATTAACACAAGATAGTGTAAAACTCCCTTTTTATTCAAGAGTAGAACAAATTGACACTTCATGGTTTAGTTTTGGTGACGGTGGTAGTGAGATGGATAGCTATGAGCCACATTATTATGAGCTTTTAGTTGAAAACAATCCTAAAAATAAAGTTTTGTATAACATTGTAAAAGCAAATAAAAATGAAGAGGTAAGCTCTTTAGTAGATCAATTTGAGATAGGAGAATAAGATGTTAGATCCTAAACATTTACAACATTTTACTACTATTGTCGGTGATGAGAATGTGTATAGTGATAAGGCACATTTAATAGCATACTCATATGATGCGACGCGTGAGCATTTTGAACCCGATGCGGTAATCTTTCCACGTAGTGAAGAGGATGTAAGTCAAATTTTAAAATATTGTAACGAACACAAGATAGTGATCGTTCCGCGTGGAGCAGGTAGTGGTTTTACGGGTGGTGCATTACCAAGTAATGGTGGTATTGTACTGGCTATGGAAAAACATATGAATAAGATCTTAGAGAGCGATATGAAAAATATGGTAGCTGTTGTACAGCCGGGTGTTGTAAATATGGACTTGCAACGTGCAGTTGAAGAGGTTGGATTATTTTATCCACCTGATCCGGCTAGTCAAGACTACTCTACAATCGGTGGAAATGTTAGTGAAAATGCCGGTGGTATGCGTGCTGCAAAATACGGAATTACAAAAGATTATGTAATGGCTACTCGTGCCGTACTTCCTAACGGTGATATTATTAAAGCGGGAAAAAGAACGATCAAAGATGTTGCCGGGTATAACATCAGCGGAATACTCATTGCCAGCGAAGGAACTTTGGCGGTTTTAACTGAGATCACTTTAAAACTTATTCCAAAACCTAAAATGACAAAAACTGCAATGGGAATCTTCCCGAGTGTAAACGAAGCTATGAATGCAGTTTATAAAACGATGGCAAGTGGTGTAACACCTGTAGCTATGGAGTTTTTGGATAACTTGACTATTCGTGCAGTTGAGCAGACTTTTCATAAAGGCTTACCTATTGACGCGGGTGCTTTACTAGTAACGGATGTTGATGGAAATTTAGAAGATGATCTAAACTTTCAACTAGAGCAGATTGAAAAAGTGTTTAAAGAAAACGGTTGTAGCGAGTTTAAGATTGCTAAAGACGCTAAAGAGGCAGCTGATCTTTGGTTTGCTCGTCGTAATGCTTCTCCGGCACTGAGTGTTTATGGAAGTAAAAAACTCAATGAAGATGTAACGGTACCTCGTGCAGTACTTCCTGAGCTCTTAGAAAAATTTTATGCTATTGCTGAAAAGTATAAGGTAAATATTCCATGTTTCGGTCATACGGGAGATGGAAATGTACATACAAATGTAATGGTTGACGGTTCAGATCCTGAGCAAGTTAAAATTGCATACCAAGCGATCGAAGAGGTTTTCCAAGCGACAGTTGATCTTGGCGGAACACTCTCAGGTGAACATGGTATCGGGCTTGCAAAAGCACCGTATATGTCTATGGCATTTACCCCTGAAGAGATGGCACTTTTTAAATCGATCAAACAGGCATTTGATCCAAACAACATTTTAAATCCTGCAAAGATGGGACTTAACTAGTTATGAAATTTAATGCTCTTGAACTTTACAAACAAGTGAAACTATTTGTTTTCTCGTTTGTAGATAAAGAGCTTACACTTTTTGCTGCTTCACTTAGTTTTTATACAATCTTTACAATTATCCCATTACTGCTTATTATGATGTCGCTTCTTACGGCACTTCCAAGTTTTCACGAGCATTATGAGAGTATAAAAAGTTTTGTATTCTCCAATCTTGTTCCTGTACAGTCTGAGATGATTATTAAGCAGATTGACGGTTTTTTAGAGAACTCTGCAAAAATGGGAATTATGAGTTTGGCTGCAGTACTTGTTGCTTCACTTTTGTTTTTCAAAAACTTTGAATATATTGCAAATAGAATTTTCTCGGCAAAATCACGTAATTTATGGGAATCGATTACAACTTACTGGACTATGATGACGCTTACCCCTATTGGGCTTGGTATATCGTTTTTTATTACAGGTAAGATTGCGGCCTTAATGGCATCAAATGAGTTAATACCGGGTTTAAATATTTTGCCACTTATCCCATATATCATCATTTGGGGACTTTTCTTTTTAATCTTTCAAATCGGTCCAAATGCAAAGGTTGATCCGAAAGCTTCGGCAATAAGCTCTTTAATAGTTTCTGTCATCTTTAGTTTTAGTAAAAATGCATTTATCTATTATGTGTTTTTAAATAAATCATATACGACTATGTATGGTTCATTTGCAATTGTGATGTTTCTATTTTTATGGATCTATGTTTCATGGATCATCTTCTTGTATGGTTTAAAACTATGCCGCATAATTGATGACATATATAAAAAGAGAAAAAGCAAAGAGATTGAGCAAGTAGAAGAAGAACCTGTAATAGATACTAGCGAATGAAATAGCTATAAATAGATATAAAAACTTTATCTCAAAGGGAATTATTACCCCTTGGCTTCCACTTTCAACTAGTTTTTGCAACAAAAAATCTAAACTCCCTCCAACTCCAATAATATGTAAAAAAATTGAGAGAGGATAAAAAAGGGTAAATAGTGTTGTATAAACTATAGAGAGGGGATGGTAGAGTGAAAAGTTCCCAAATATGCTAAGTGAATAAGGTAGCATCATAAAGTATACAAAAAGAGGCAGAAGAAAAAACTGCCAAATTGTTTTTAAACAGTGCAAGAATAAATAATACTGTAAGAAGTAAAGTTTGCATAGAGATCACTTTAACTCCTCGATCGTAAAGAAAAAATCCAATAAAAAGCATTACAAGTGCACGAAGCAAAGAGGGTGGTGAGTCCAGAAAAACAGTATAAAGTAAAAGTACCGTTGCTATGATAATAAAACTATCTACTTTATAGCTTCTATATGGAAAAAAATTGTTATGAAAATATCTGTAGGGATATTTTAAAAGAAAAAATAAGATAGCAGAGATTACTCCAAGATGAAAACCGCTGATCGCTATAAGATGCATGATTCCGAGATTTGAAAAACTTGATTGTAGTTCTATAGGTAATGGCTTTGCAAGATAGAGTGCTTCATATATTGTTGAAGAGTTATTTTGTGTATGTTGTTTTTCAATAAACGATGTAAGTTTATCTATAAAAGAAGAGCTAGTATCTATCTGTAAAATTTTACTAAAAGCAAAGAAACCTTTTAAGTAATCATAAAAAGTAATGTTGTCTATCTCTCCCGTGTATATTTCAAGGTGTAAGTTTTTAGAGGTAAGATTTGGCAACTCTTTTTTTGCTACTGTGTAAAATGTATACCCGTTTGAGGATTTAAGTTTTAATACTTGGTAGGTTTTTACTTTACCGCTTTTTGAAATTTTTGTTTTGTTGTACTGTCTGAGAACTTTTGCATCAACAAGTGCGGAATCAAATCTTATAAGCTGTTTATATTTATAGTATTCAAATAAAAGAGAAAAGCTAAGGAGTAGTAAAATTATCCTCATGCCCATGGGCTATGCGGCCATCATCGGCGGTTGTCTGACCCTGGTCGGCTCCAGTCCCCTGATCATGCTCAATGACCTGATGCTGAG
>JARRNV010000158.1:0-4114 GCA_037384685.1 Sulfurimonas sp. | reverse complement strand
GAACTCAATGAGATTTTGGCAAAAAATACAGGTCAAAAAATTTCAGTTGTTGAAAAAGATACCGATCGTGATAACTTTATGAGTGCTGAGGAAGCAAAAAAATATGGTATGATCGATGAAGTTCTCACTCAAAGTAAAGAGAAAGAAGATGAGTAATTAGTTTGGATTAACCAGCTTTTTTATATTGCGAGGAAGGTGTGCAAAAGGAAATTCTTGCATACCTTGTTTAATCTTGTCTTCAAAAATCATTACATCCAAAGTCATTTTTGAAGGATAAAAACGGATCACTTCAAAATCTCTATTTTCAAGACTAAAAGTGATGTTTTTATCTTTCAGTTCTACACTTTTTTGTTTTTTCTTTGCCATTTTCTACACCATTTGGAAATTCTAAACTATATCATACAATTAATTTAACTTGTTTCAAAAACTACTCTTTGCAGAATTTACATTTTTTAAGATTTTTTACCGTAGAGATGTTTCTTGAAAACTCTTTAGAGCACTTAGTACATCTAAAGCGAACCTGTTTTAGCCATCGTTTGACATCTTTGGATCTTTTTCGGTTGATGATCTCAAATCCGTTGATAACATCTCCTACAGAATATGTGCATCTTTGGGGATTATTGATATTTGATTCAAGCTCTTTGGCATTTTGGATCTCTTTGAGCTTCCAAGATGGGATTTCATCCTCTTCAAACTCTTCAGTATCAATCGTGTATTTATCAGTCATAATTTTTTTCAAACTCGTAGCATCATTTTTTTAATACGATGTAAGAGTATTTTAATTCTAATATAGCTTGTCTCTCGAAACCTCAAACTGCTCTCCTTTGTTGGCATTCTTCCATAAAAAATAAAGTATCTTTATATATTTTGCATATGTTGATAGATTAATTAAGAAAATGACCTAATTATAATTATAAAAAGTTAAACAAGGACCTAATGTAAAATTACAGAGACTAAAATATAATTTTAACCTTTTTTATTTTAAAATCCCTTAATTAAGGGGTTTTTGAGCAAATTTGTAAATTTTAATCAAAATTATTTTTTCTAGGGAACACTATCTGTATTAGTAGTTTCGAACTTAAATTAAATGAATTAAAGGAGATAGGATGTCTGAATTAAGACAAATTGCATTTTACGGAAAAGGTGGAATTGGTAAATCAACAACTTCACAAAATACACTAGCGGCTATGTGTCATTACTATGGTAAAAAAATCTTAATTGTTGGATGTGACCCGAAAGCGGATTCTACTCGTCTTATTTTACACGAGAAAGCACAATCTACAATTATGCAACTTGCATCTGAAGCAGGTACTGTTGAAGACCTAGAGTTAGAAGATGTATGTAAACCGGGTGCGGAAGAATTCCACCCAGATAACGAAGAGATTACTGATGGTTTCATTATGTGTACAGAGTCTGGTGGTCCAGAGCCAGGTGTTGGTTGTGCAGGTCGTGGGGTTATTACAGCTATTAACTTTCTTGAAGAAGAGGGTGCTTACGATGATGATTTAGATTTCGTTTCTTACGATGTACTTGGTGACGTTGTTTGTGGTGGATTCGCTATGCCAATTCGTGAAGGTAAAGCTCAAGAGATTTACATTGTTATGTCTGGTGAGATGATGGCTATGTATGCAGCTAATAACATTTCAAAAGGTATTTTAAAATACGCTAATACTGGTGGTGTTCGTCTTGCAGGTCTTGTATGTAACGCTCGTATGACTGACCGTGAGTATGACCTTGCTAAAAACTTAGCAACTCAAATCGGTACACAAATGATTCACTTCGTACCACGTTCTAACCACGTTCAACGTGCTGAGCTTCGTCGTATGACAGTTGTTGAGTTTAGTCCAAACTCTGATCAAGCAATGGAGTACAAAGAGTTAGCTCGTAAAATTATTGCTAATGACCTTAAAGTTATTCCTAATCCATTAGAGATGGATGATCTTGAAAACTTATTAATGGAATTCGGTTTAGACGAAGAAGTTGAAGAGGGTGCAATTGGTCAAAAAGAAGCGTAATTTTACGCTTTGACCAAGCAGCTCAATTTAAAAAAATAAAAACAAAAAAATAAAAACACAAAAATAGGAGAAAAAAATGTTCGTATGTGGATACCACTTCCCAGCAGATATGGGTAATGATGTAAGTTTTGATAAAGTTATTGAAAAAGTTGAAGATGGATTAGATGCAGCAGGAAAAACTGTTGTTCTTACAAGTGAAACTCGTGAAGGTGTTAAACTTGAGGAAATCTCTGTTGAAGAGGGTACTTTTGCTCATAAAGCACTTGTAGATTACTATGAAAATTCAGATGTTGCTGACAACGATGGTTTCAAAATGGTTTACTATACAAATAAATACCAAATTTCTGAAATCTCAAAAACTGTTGATGGTGACGCAACTAAAGAGCTTTGTAAAAAGCTTGATGATATGAACCTTTATAGAATTAAAGTAGCTTAATCATCATATAAACAATTATTAGAGCTTGTGGGTTAGCATGTTTGCCCCTCCCCAAGCTCTAATACGAGAAGTAAACAAAGGAGAAGGAAGAAAATGGGACCAGAAACATTAGAAGCTTTACAGAAAGAAGCTATTGAAGAGGTTTTAGCGGTTTATCCAGCCAAAGCGGCGAAAAACAGAGCGAAACACTTAGGTGTAGATGCACCAGAAGGTGTTAAAGGTGCTTGTGATAAAACAAGATCAAATAAGCAAACTGTTCCAGGTGTAATGTCTCAACGTGGTTGTGCATATGCAGGTTCAAAAGGGGTTGTATGGGGTCCGATCAAAGATATGATCCATATTTCTCACGGTCCAGTTGGTTGTGGTCAGTATTCACGTGCTGGTCGTCGTAACTACTATATTGGTACAACAGGTGTTGATACATTCGTTACTATGAACTTTACTACAGACTTTTCTGAAAAAGATATTGTATTTGGTGGAGATAAAAAACTTAAAAAAGCTCTTGAAGAGATTGATGAGTTATTCCCATTAAACAACGGTATTTCTATTCAGTCAGAGTGTCCAATCGGTCTAATCGGTGATGATATTTCTGCTGTTGCAAAAGTGCATAAAAAAGAGAGTTCTAAACCAACTGTTGCTGTATCTTGTGAAGGTTTCCGTGGTGTATCTCAATCACTTGGTCACCACATTGCGAACGATATGATTCGTGATGAAGTTATGCCAGATGCTACTGCACGTGCAGATTTTGAATCAACTGATTATGACGTATCTATTATCGGGGATTATAACATCGGTGGTGATGCTTGGGCAACTCGTATTTTACTTGAAGAGATTGGTCTTCGTGTAATTGCACAATGGTCAGGTGATGCATCATATAAAGAGTTAGCAATCGCTCCAAAAGCGAAGTTAAACTTACTTCACTGTTACCGTTCAATGAACTACATCTCTCGTCATATGGAACAAGAGTTTGGTATCCCTTGGATGGAGTATAACTTCTTTGGACCAAGTAAAACTACTGAGTCTTTAAGAAAAATCGCTGCTTTCTTTGATGAGTCTATTCAGAAAAAAGCAGAAGAAGTTATTGCTAAATATACAGCTATGACTGATGCAGTTATCGCAAAATACAAGCCGAAATTAGAGGGTAAACAAGTAATGTTATACGTTGGTGGTTTACGTCCTCGTCACGTTATCGGTGCTTATGAAGATCTTGGTATGGAAGTTATCGGTACTGGTTATGAGTTCGCTCACGGTGATGACTATAAACGTACAAAAGAAGATATCGAGCGTTCAACTCTTATCTATGATGATGTTAATGAGTATGAGCTTGAAAAATTCGTTAAAAAATTAAAACCAGATTTAGTAGCTGCTGGTGTAAAAGAGAAATATGTATTCCAAAAAATGGGTCTTCCATTTAGACAAATGCACTCTTGGGATTATTCTGGTCCTTACCATGGATATGATGCATTCGCAGTATTCGCAAAAGATATGGACTTAGCAATGAACTCTCCGGTATGGAATCATACTACAGCTCCATGGGAAAAAGTAGAAGAGGTTGGAGCTTAAGATGCTAGAGGTAGAAAAAATTGTAAATGGTCAGAATTTATTTTTAAATCCAGTGTATCAAGATGTACTTAAAAACAAAATACTATTCGAAGGTGCAATG
>JARRNV010000157.1:0-3263 GCA_037384685.1 Sulfurimonas sp. | reverse complement strand
GTTTTTTGCAAGTTCAGATTGCTGTGTCTGATGCATGATATTCATAATAATAAACAAAATAAGGGCTACTAGCAGTGGAAAAAGTGATTCTCTGACAACTACTATGAGTTCATCATTAATCGGGTAAGTTATAAAATGTAAGATTGTAGCTATAAAACCTATTGCAAGCATTAAAGGTGCATAGTTAATTTTATTTGGCTGTTTTAATATATATACTTGTCGTAAAAAGAGTATAGCCATAAAACCGAAACTTACCAAAAAATCTGTCGAGAACATAATAAGCCTCATTTTGTTAGATTGTGTAAGTTATTCTATCATAATTTTTTATAAAACTATAGAAGCAATCTCTTTAGGGTTTTTAACAACTTTTTGGTACTCACCGAAACTGGTAAATCCCCACGCTGCAAAAATAGCTTCTATTTCAGCATTATCGGCAGCTTCCATATCTTTAGAGTTATCCCCTATCATCCAAGCTTTATCGTTATTTTGTATATAGTTATAGTTTTGTAAAATGTGGTATAACATATCCGGATATGGTTTTGATTTTTTCACTTTGTCCGCACCGATAATAACATCAAAAAGCTCTTTTACCTTCAAAGATTCCAACATTGTGTGTGCAAATATAGTCGGTGCATTTGTTGCGACAGACAATTTGATATCATTATCTTTTAGCGTATATAACAGCTCCTCTACACCGTCATAAAGATAAGGGTTTTGAATACATTGCTCTTTATAGTGTTTTTCAAAGATCACTCGATCACGATCTTCATAAAGCTCTGTATTGTAAAACAGTTTTGCTAAGTTTCTGTCATGCATATTTATAGCTTCTACAACAAACTCTTCACTTAAAGGTGCAAGATTATGATTTAATTCTCGTACATGATTAATAGAGATAGTAATATCTTTTTTTGAATCGATCAAAGTTCCATCCATATCAAAAATTACTATTTTTTGCATTATTTCATCTTTTCATATATCTCTATAAGTGCATCTACAAACAGATCACTTTCATTTAAACATTTTGCCACTTTATACTCGTCAAATCCGAGCTCTTCAGCAATCTCTCTATACTCTACATCAAGTTCAAAATCTGTCTCAGAGTTATCGATCGTAAACGCTATAGGGAAAATAAGCACTTTTTTTGTTTCAATCTCTTTTAGTTTATCTTCCAAAGAGGGATCAAGCCATTTCATAGGTCCAACTTTTGATTGGTAAGCTAAATGAACTTTATTAAATCCCATCCCCTCTTGCTGCATCATCTCTTTTAAAATATTAACATGACGATTTACATGCTTTTCATACACATCTCCGGCATCTACAATCTTTTGAGGCAATCCATGTGCAGAAAATATAATGTCGAACTCTTTATAATCAGCATCATCCATACTCAGTTTAATCTGTTCTAAAATAGCTTGATTATATTTTTTGTTTTCAAAATAATGTTTAATCTCTACAAGTAAAGCTTCACCGCCAGCTTTATGATAATACTCTTCAAAGTCTTCTAAAGAAGACTTTGTTGTTGTCGTTGAGTATTGTGGGTACAAAGGGATCAGATATATTTTGTCTATAGCTTCTTTTTGAAGTTTCTCAATCACTTCAGGTGCAAACGGTGGTGTATAACGCATTACAAAATCTACGATCACATTCTCACCCAACCTATTTTGCAACTTGTTTACAAGATTTTGCGTATGTTCAACTATAGGAGATTTTCCTCCGAGTTGTCTGTATATCTCTTGAGAACTCTCGGTTCTTGAAAAAGTGATCATAGTAGCTATAAATTTTCGAAGTAGATTACTTTTCATAGTTAAGATATTTTTATCGTTAAACATATTTGTTAAAAATACTTCAACCTCTTCAAGGTTATTTGGTCCACCCATATTCAGTAACAATACTGCTTCTTTTTTAATTTTCTTCCTACTCTATATAAACAGCGAGCCAAACGACTACTTTTTTTGTTTTTAATAATGTATGTTCGGTGTTTGCGGGGATAAATAAGCTTGAGCCTTTTGTTAATTTATGTACCTCGTTATTGATCTCTAACTTGGCACATCCCTGCAAAACAATAACCCATTCATCTTTATCAGAACAAAACCTTTGCTCAGTTTTTAGGGTATTACTTACAATTCGGCTAATTTTAACATTTTTATGTTCAAGTAAAGTTGTAAATTCTTCATTATCTACTTCAGGTAAGGAATATTCAAACAAATTTTCATTCATCTTTAACTCGCATACTTACTTCATACATAAACTGCTGTAGCGGGAGCATATCTTCATAAATTTTATAAAGTGTATCGATCAATTTTTCACCATCTTCAATCAAGTGAGGGTCAAGCGTTTTTGTTGTAGCCATCCCTTTATATAAAGATAGCTCCACATTTTCCATATCTGCACTAAAACCTCTTGGATAGCGCTTATAACCCTTTTCGATCGTAGTGTAACCCTTGCTGGTAATACTCTCTAAAATATTTGCTAATTTTGCTCTATTTGCATCATCTTTTATATACTCACGATAAGCATCTAACATAGGTTTTTCAAACCATCTCACCCCTACAGCTACGAGAAGCTCATCGGGTGAAAAGTGCATATAAAACGCTGAACTCTGTAATCTTTTTGCATTTCCTTGCCAAAAGATGATCCCGATTCTATGTTTGATCGGAAGTTTATTTGCTCCCATTCTTCGAGTATCACGATAGATTCTAAAAAGGGATTTATTGATCTTTGGTTCGTAATTAATGGTCGGCTCTAAAGCCATGAGGTGTTCCCCCATCTCAAGCACAAAAGCGCGAGATGGGTTTAAAATAAGCTGTTTGTACTCCTCTTTGTGAGCCTCAAACCACTCTTTATTGTTGTTTTGTCTTATTGACTCTAAAAACTCTAAAGCTTTTTTACTAAAGCCTGTAAATTCCATTGTTAAACTTTTTTATGTTTTTTCTGCGTCATTATATATGAGAAGCTAAACATTAAGAACAGTTCAACAACCATACTGAAAATCAATACATACGTTGGTTTACCGCTTATATATGTAGCGTAAAAAATTCCAAACTGTCCAATAAGCAATAATAGTCCAATAACAAGATGGTTATTTACATTTTGCTTATTAAACTTAAGGTCTTTAATTGTCGCTAATGCTATAGTTAAAAATAAAATACTATAAGTCATAGGGACAAAGTCAGGGATTGGCACAGGGTCACCTTTTGCGTATGAGTGCATACCTGCTAAATAATAGTTCACTCCAAAATAAGTCATAATTACCGATGTAAATG
>JARRNV010000156.1:0-3269 GCA_037384685.1 Sulfurimonas sp. | reverse complement strand
GGTCGTGCATATCGTAATGTTTAAATTTAAAAATGAAAATAAAGCGTTAAATTTAGCAAAAGTACAAGCTAAATTGGAAAAACTTGAAGAGTTAATCGATGAATTAAAAACTATAGAAGTTGGGATAAACTTCACAGAAGCTGATCGTGCCATGGACCTTTCTCTTTACTCAACTTTTGAAAATCAAGAGGATTTAGAAACGTATGCAGGACATCCGGAACATCTTAAAGTTGTTGAACTTATTAAAGAGGTTACTATAGAGTCTAAGGTTGTTGATTATATTTTAGAATAGTGACGAAAAAATAAAATAAAAAATAGACTTAAAACGTCAAACTAGTTTTAAACTCTTTATTCTTTCTTTAAGTTTGTGTGATACTATATCAGAAAATTGAGAAAAGGATAAACTATGAACAACCCTTCAAAAGAGCCTACATTAGAAGGCATTAGTGACTACGACACTTTAAAAGGTGAAAAGAAAAGAATAGTATGGGCAGTTATTATTGCCGGACTTGTTATTGGCAGTATATATGTTATAGCTTCAAAAATATATACGAATGATGAAGATAATATTCCGGTAGAAAAGTCAATCAAGTCCATACCGGTAAAATAAAAAGGTAAATTAATGTTAACAGTTCTCATTGGGATATATAGCTTGTATCTCCTCGTCTCTATCTATACTAGCATAATGCAGATAGGTTATATTAACCAGGCAAAAAGGAAAGAGGCAGTTTTACTTGCTCCTAGTGAGTTTTTTAAAGCTGGAAATTATGCCGTAGCAAAAGAGAAACTCTCTATATTAAACAACTTCACAGATTATCTTTTGTTTTTAATATGGATCAGTTTTGGGATCGGTTTTTTAGCCGATAAGTTTTATTTTCTTCAAGATGAAAGTATACGAAATATTGCCATAGTAATGGGTTTTATAATTATAAACTCTTTACTCTCTATCCCATATACTTATTATGAAAAGTTTGTTTTAGATCAAGAGTATGGCTTTAATAAATCTACACATGCACAATGGCTCAAAGATACGTTGATTTCATTTATATTTACATTTATACTTGGCTCTTTAGTTATCTGGGGAGTTTACTTGATCATTGAAAACTTTACGTTATGGTGGCTTTGGAGTTTTGCTTTTATATTTGCAATTATTATTTTAATAAATATGCTTTATCCAACATTTCGTGCAATGTTTTTTGATAAACTCTCACCACTCGAAGATCAAACATTGGATGGTGAAATTAAGCGTCTTATGGATGAAACCGGTTTTGTAAGCAGCGGAGTATTTATAAGTGATGCTTCCAAACGAGATGCAAGACTTAATGCATATTTTGGAGGACTGGGTAAAACAAAACGTGTTGTATTGTTTGATACGCTTTTAGAAAAATTATCTACTAAAGAGCTTTTGGCAGTACTTGGACATGAGCTTGGTCATTTTGCACATGGTGACGTATACAAAAATATAGCTATGATGGGCGGAATACTTTTTGTTATGTTCGCTGTTTTTGGGAATATTCCTGAGAGTCTGTATCTGCAACTTGGACTTTCACAAGAACCTTATGTTGTAATGATCATATTTATGCTTATGATGCCGGTACTTGGGTTTATTATGATGCCGATACTTGGGTTTGTAAGTAGAAAAAATGAGTACGCAGCCGATCAGATGGGATCTAAGCTTGGTGGAAACGGTGGTGAGATTGAACTTGCTAACGCACTTACAAAGTTGGTTGAAGAAAATAAAAGCTTCCCACTTTCACATCCCGTGTATATTTTCTTTCACTATACACATCCACCGGTTATAGAGCGTTTGAAAATTTTAGGTATGGACATAAAAGCAGCCGATAAAAGTTCACTAGAGGGAAAATGCGAAGCAGATATCTAGTTAAAGATCTTTTAAAAGATGTAAGTGAAGCTTTAGATGAAATAGAGCGTGCTCAAAGAGAAGCGCAACTTCTTTTACTTCATTATCTAAACAGAGATGAACTTTGGCTTATTACAAATCAAAACAGTGAGATAGAAGTAGCAGAAGACTTTTTTACTCTTGTTGAGCGACGTGCTAAAAATGAACCTTTAGAGTATATTACCAATAGAGTAAGTTTTTATTCACAAGAGTTTTATGTAGATGAAGGTGCATTGATCCCAAGACCTGAAACTGAGTTGTTAATAGATGAAGTTCTCAAACGAGTTTCACAAGATACACAAGAGACTTTTGTAGAGGTTGGAGTAGGGAGTGGAATTATTTCCATTATATTGGCCCTCACATTTAAAAATGCAAAATTTATAGCAGTGGATATCTCTTTAAAAGCATTAGAGGTAGCAAAGAAAAATATACAAAGTTTTGCTCTTGAAGAGAGGATAGAATTACGACATGGATCATTGCTTGATCAGGTGGATGAGCATATTGACTATCTTGTTTCAAATCCTCCCTATATTGCGCATGATGCTTCGTTAGAGAGCAATCTCTCGTATGAACCTCAAAATGCGTTGTTTGGAGGTGAAGTTGGTGATGAGATTATACAAAAGCTTCTTGATGAAGTCTTAAAACGAAAAATTAAGTTTTTTAGTTGTGAGATGGGTTATGATCAAAAAGATAAAATAAAGAATTATTTGAAAAACAAATATTATAAGAGCCTAGATTTTTACAAAGATCTAAGTGATTTTGATAGAGGTTTTACTTTAGAGGCGACACAATGATAAAAAGAAATATATATTTAGATTTTAGTTATTTATTAGTTATAGCAGCTAGTTTTGGAGCTGTTTTAGTTTTAGGTGCGCTTGTAGCTCCTGTCATTTTTCATACAGATACTATGCTTGTGGGAATGCTTTTAGACCATTATAATGCCGGTATTATTATGGGAGAGATCTTTCATAGGTTTTCTTATTGGGTCTATTTTTTAGCTGCTTATGTTGTGCTATATGAAGTTATGATGTATAAACAAGGACAAAGAGATAATATAGCATTACTCAGCGCTTTTATTACAGTAGCAACGTCACTTTTGTTCTCTGCCGTATATTCACCAAAAATTTTGGAGATGCAAAAGCTAGGTAGTGAAGCTACACAAAGCGATACGTTTCAAAATATCCATATAGCGAGTGAAATAGATTTTAAAATTTTAGCTGCAGCATTGATTGTTTTATTTATTAGACGTTTGATGCTTCTGCGTACAGCTTAACACATTTTTAACACTACTTTCGCTAAAATCTTCCTACTTTAAATAAACGGGTAGGGAAGATGCCATTTTTTAAAACTTTTATACTACTTCTTTGTA
>JARRNV010000155.1:0-3296 GCA_037384685.1 Sulfurimonas sp. | reverse complement strand
CAAAATTTATATCAGTTTTAAGTCTAAAGAAGCTTTATTTCGTGCATATAAGACATTATTTCATATAAAATAATTGTTAAGCAAAATAATTATTATTTTATGTTATCTGTAATTATAACAAATTAAAGATAACATAAAATAATAATTATTTTGCTTAACAATTATTTTATATGAAATAATGTCTTATATGCACGAAATAAAGCTTCTTTAGACTTAAAACTGATATAAATTTTGCATGTTTAATTGTAAGCTTATTGTGAAAACCTAAACAATATAAGCGATCTCAGATTGTGATCCTAAACGCATAGGTGGTCCCCAAAAGCCTATGCCCGAATTGACATATATCTTTCCCCCATATTTGAGAGTGTGTAAACCTTTGAGATAAGGCTGTTGTAACATCACGAGATGATTAAAAGGCCAAAGTTGTCCACCGTGTGTATGCCCGCTAAGGATTAGCTCTGGCTTGTAAATTCCAAGATACTCTATAGATTTTGGTTGATGTGATAGCAATAGAGTAGGGTAGCTTTTATCTATGTTTGCAAATGCTTTGTTAAAGTCGGGTTCTAGTACTCCTGAGCGGTAACCAAATATATCGGTTACGCCGACTATATTCACCCCAAGCTCTTTAATAGTTACAGATTCATTAAGAAGCAGTTTTATATTTGTATTTTTCTTTATAAACTCTATGATTGTATAAGGATTGTGAAAATACTCATGGTTCCCCAGTACCATATAAACACCGTATTTTGATTGTATGTTGTTTAACTCTAAAATACTTTTAGCTATGTATTTTACTTCTGTGTCAATGAGATCACCAGTAATTACTACAATGTCGGGGTTAAGAGAGTTGATCTTATATACACTCTCTTTTACATACTGTTCATCAACCAAACCACCTATATGCAGATCACTGATCTGAACGATCGAAAAGTCAAATACACCCGCTTTTACTATGTTTATAACAGGCTCTTTACTCCCTTCATAAATGCTTGCTGTAACATAAGAGGTCGCAAGTGCGAAAAGGGCAGTATCGCCACTCTTTTTTATAAACTCCCGCTTTGAGAGTTGTACGTTTTTAAGAGACTTATGAAATAGATTGAGTACCTCGTGAAGTATGAGGTAGAGTAAAAGTACAAAAGAGATCCCGATCGAAGTTGAAGCAAGGTAAGAGATCTGGTAAGGGAGGATATCGCTGTATCTTACAAAACCGTAAGAGATATTGAGTAAAAAGTTTATAATGAGTAAAACAGTCAAGATCTTTTTTAATTTGTCTCGAACAAGTAGTTTTCTTATAACACGCAGATAAAACAGTGCATGGAATGAAAAAAACAATGTTAAGAGAACTAAGAAAAAGATCGTTGTTTTCATACTATTTCCTGAAAGAGGTAGCTGTTAAAAAGATATAATCCTTTCCTGTAATAGTAACACGAAATTTCTTTTGTTGTAAGTATTTTTTACAAAACACTACATCTTTATAGAGGTTAGACATCTCTGAGTAGTTGTAGTTTCGCATCATGGCACCGTAGATCATCTCACCGTCGATCCAGCGACAGTTTGGAAAACCTAAGATGACGGCACCATCGGGTTTGAGTTGGTTTTGTACTACAGACATAAACACTTCGTTGAGGTTGAGGTTTGAGCTTTGCAGCGTTCCTATGCTTATAATCAGATCAAATTTTCCAAGATTTAGAGCGTTTAGATCATTGATGTCTGCTTGTAGAAACTGAATATTTTTATGGTGTTGAAATCTCTTTTTTGCATCTTCGATCGCAGATTGGCAATAATCTAATCCCACAAGTTCAAGATCTTCAAAATTTTGTGTAAGTTTTTCGATCACTTCAAACTCATCACCATTATTTACACCAAGGTTTAAAACTCTTTTTCTTTGATCGACTTTGACATTTTTTAGTGCTTGAGAGTAATAGTATATAAATGATGTCTCTTCATTCTTTTGAATTTGAGAAAAGATAGATTCGGAGCCGTATTTTTCCTCTTTATCGGCATTGACACTATGAAAGCTATCTAATGAGAGTTTTTTATAACCTATTTTTACAAGCTGATCATCTAAACAAAGAGGTGTGAGCATCTTACACTTCAATACCTGTGCAAGATCTATCCAAGTTTTGTAAGAGTGAACATGTTCCTCTTTGAGTTCTAAGTCGGGATTGTACACCGCAAACTCAATGATTTCATGCTCTTTTAAATCGTTTATTTTATTTTGTAAAATATCTATGATTTCCAGTAATGGTTTTGAAGATAAATTTAACATCAAAGAATTTATTTTAAAACTTTTGATTTTGCCATTGCTGCTTTAATATCTTCTGTTGAAATCTCTCCATCTATTTTGAGTTCAACATTCCCGTCTTCACCACTTACTTGCATATCTTTGATCTTTGCTTTTTGCGTATCGCTCATACATTCACACTGTCCAGTTGCACAGTTTTGTACCATAGTTACAATGTTTTGCTTTTGAACTTCACCCATAAAGTTGATCTTTACACCAGTTTCTGTTTTACTTACATTTTTTTCCATGACTCTTTTCCTTAATTAAAGTAGTTTTTTACTTCTTGTAGAAGTGTTGTTTTAATCTCGTTGTATGTTTTTTCAAACGCTTCATACTCTTTACCATCCGGATCTTCAAATCCTACATGGATTTTGGGAGTGGGGCGAGGAAACATAGGACATGTTTCATTTGCATGATCGCATACTGTTACAACTAAATCAAAAGGGATCTCTATAACTTCATCGAGATGTTTTGAATAGTATTTGTCATCCCAAGCGTTATGGGACTCTAGCACTTTTTTTGCATTAGGGTTAACACGACCACTTGGAGCCACGCCACAGCTATATGCTTCGATTCCGTCAAGCTCTTTATTTATAAGTGCCTCACCGATGATCGAACGACAGCTGTTACCAGTGCACATTATTAGAACTTTTTTATTCAATATTGCAACCTTTTTTTAATTTTGGAATCTCTATATCAAGACAACGAATCTCTTTTAATACATGCTCTCGAAATTGATCTATAGGGGAGCGGATAGAGTAGTAAGCCCAACGTCCATCACGTCTTACTTTTAAAAAACCGCCATCTTTAAGTATCTTTAAATGTCTCGATATACGCGACTGGATCATAGAAAATGAGTTCTCTATGTCACAAACGCAAACCTCAGAGTTTTCGTCAATAAACCTTAGTATTTTGATCCGTGTTTCATCATTGATCGAACCAATTGTTTGTAAAAATATTTCCATGCAAAAAGTATAGCAAAATATAATTAATATATCAAGATATGTTGATG
>JARRNV010000154.1:0-5322 GCA_037384685.1 Sulfurimonas sp. | reverse complement strand
AGATGCAAATACTAAGAAACCTTTAGCTCCTGTTACCAACCTTCTATTTAATAAAAAGAAATAGATGAAAAACGTTATCGGTAAAAAGAAAAATATGTACTCGTAGCTGTTAAATAGCATCTGCTGTCCTAAAGAATATGTTTACCATATTTATTTGTTAGAAAATGGATGAGTCCCAGAAATTTTGCATGTAGTTTTGCAGCTTTTTGATCTTCATATAATAAAATTTTTGTAACCTCATGGATAAACAATATGTTTAAGATTTTGAATATATTTAACTCTTTAGGAAAATTTTTACCAAATTTTTTTGATAAAAATAAATAGTTTCTTGCAAAATAGTATGTTCTTTGTGGATTGTGTTCCCTTTTTGCTCTTACCTTTTTCGTAAAAATATTTTTTCGTAAAAAAACTGTTCCCAGAGCATGTTTTACAAATATATTTGGAAAGTATAGAACTCTATAGTTATTAACTTGGGCCTTTATACAGTAATCGTAATCTACGAGATCGATAAATAGCTTGTCTTCAAATTTTCCAATTTGTTCAAACAGTTTTAAATTGAGTAGGTTTGCTGATGTAATAGCAGAAAATTTTTCTTCAAAATTACAGACAGCTTCCTTTGGAACCTTCATCTTTTCATTATAGTTGGTATTAGCACTTAAAATTGCTATATTATCAGTGTTTTGTAAGCCTCCTAGACAGGATAAATAATGGGAAAAGTTAATGAATTGACTATCTTGATCCATGGTTAGAATCCATTCATAGTCTTTTTCTAATGCTTTATTACATCCAATGTTAAGAGCTGTTGCTATACCTAGGTTATCGTTGTTATTAATATACTCGATATTTGAAAAAGTGTTTGACAATTTTTCGATGAGTTTTTTGTTGTGTGTGGTTGAATTGTCAACTATAAATAATAGATCTATATTTAAAATGTATGAAGCTATATTTTCAAAGACATCATCCTCTGGATTGTATAGTACAACACAACCAGCTACTCTATTTTTTTGCATATTTTTTCAAATACCAATCAACAGTCAAGACTATTCCAGAGTCAAAGTTCTCATCTGCTTTCCAGCCTAGTTCATTTTCTAATTTTGTAGCATCAATTGCATAACGTCTATCATGCCCTGCTCTATCCTCTACGAAAGTAATGAGTTCCTTATAGCTTTTAGAGTTTGCCTGTGGAACTTTTTCATCTAAAAGTGAACAGATACGATCAACAATTTGAAGGTTTGTTCTTTCATTTCTTCCACCAATATTATAAACATTTCCTTCTTTACCTATATGATAGACTAAATCTATCCCTTTACAGTGATCAAGCACATATAGCCAATCACGAATGTTTTTCCCATCACCGTAAATAGGAATATTCTCACCTGAAAGTGCTTTGCGAATAATAGTAGGGATCAATTTTTCATCATGTTGTTTCGGACCGTAATTATTTGAACAGTTAGTAATTACTGTATTGAGTCCGTAAGTTTCCTGATATGAGCGTACAATCATATCGCTTGATGCTTTAGAAGCTGAATAAGGAGAGTTTGGAGCGTAAGGTGTCTCTTCGGTAAAAAGATCACTTGGGTCATCTGATAGTGTTCCGTATACTTCATCTGTAGAGATATGATGAAATCTGCACTTGTTATATTTTTCTTTATATGTAAAAGGTTTTTCCATCCAGTATTTTTGAGCAACGTCAAGTAGTGTAAATGTACCGTTTACGTTTGTTTCCACAAACACTCCCGGGTTTTTAATCGAGTTATCAACATGTGATTCAGCAGCAAAGTGAATAACACCTTGGATATCATACTCATTAAAGATAAACTCTACTAATTCACGGTTCGTGATATCACCTTTTATAAACTTATATCTCGGATTCCCCTCGCATTCTTGTAAGTTTTCCAAGTTTCCTGCATACGTTAAAAGGTCTAAATTAATTAGATTGTATTCTGGGTATTTTTCTAAAAAATAGGGTGTAAAGTTTGAGCCGATGTTTTATTTTAGCTTTATTTAGTAAAGAGTAGTGTGGACGAGTTGCGGGTGTTGGGTACTCTTTTGTTTCAATTGGGTTTACTTTACATTTTAACTTTGCCATACGCATAATCTCTTTGGCAAAGTCATACCATGAAAGTACACCTTCGTTTGAGTAGTTGTATATTTCCACATTTACATTATCTATTTTTGGCAGTATCTCTAAAATAGTGTATGCCAAATCTTTTGCATAAGTTGGCGTTCCCACTTGATCAAATATGACACCAAGCTGCTCTTTTTCTTTACCTAATCGCAGCATAGTTTTTACAAAGTTTGCACCATATGAACTGTATACCCAAGATGTACGGATGATAATCGAGTTTTTAGGGTTTATTTCTTGTAAAGCTTTTTCACCATCAAGTTTTGTTTTTCCATAAATACCATTTGGTGATACAGTATCATCTTCAGTATACGGCTTATAGTTTTTTCCATCAAATACATAGTCTGTACTTACATGAACAAATTTAATATTTTTTTCTTTTGCTATCTCAGCCAGATATTTTACGGATAAATGATTTACTTTGTTGGTATTTTCAATATCACTCTCAGCTTTATCAACTGCTGTATATGCAGCACAGTTGATAATAGTATCAATGTTGTTGGTTTGGATATAGTTAATAAGTGCATTTTGATCTGTGATATCTAAAGAGTTTCTATCTGTAAAAAAATAGTTTGCCTCAAAATTATTTGAAAGTTCTTGTATTTCGGAACCTAGTTGGCCATTTGCACCTGTTACTAAGATATTACTCATAGTAGTTTACTCCGAACTCAAAGAGATCGTTCGTTTCAGTAAGTTTTGGTTGTGCTTTGTCTTTTGCTGAAAGATTTAACTTCGCATGTGGAACTTGCCACTCAATGTTAATATCACAGTCATCAAATGCAATACCGCGATCACATTCCGGAGAATAATAGCTGTCAACTTTATAAGCAAAGACAGTGTCATCTTCAAGTACAACAAATCCATGTGCAAATCCGCGTGGAACAAGGAGCTGTCGTTTGTTTTCGGCACTTAATTCAACTGCTACATATTTCCCAAATGTTGGTGAACCCTTTCTAATGTCTACTGCTACATCAAGTACTTTCCCTTTTATAACACGAACAAGTTTTGTTTGTGCATGAGGAGGAAGTTGATAGTGTAATCCTCTTAAAACTCCATAAGAACTTTTAGATTCATTATCCTGACAAAAGTTGATTTTGTATCCTAAAAACTCTTCGAGTTTATCTGCTCGGAACGTTTCTACAAAGTAGCCTCTATCGTCACCATGAACAGTCGGTTCACAAATAATTACATCTTCAATGTCAGTTCTAATAAAGTTCATTATCTTCCCATCCCTCTAGGTTGATTTGCACGTTTAATTAAGTACTGACCATATTGATTTTTCTTTAATGGTTCCGCAAGCTCAAGAAGTTGTTCTTTAGAGATATAACCCATCTCATATGCTATCTCCTCTAAACAAGCTACTTTTAATGATTGACGATTTTCAATGGTTTGAATGAAAGATGAAGCTTCAAGCAAACTTTCGTGTGTACCCGTATCAAGCCATGCATATCCACGCCCCATAAGTTCAACTTTGAGACGTTCCTCTTGAAGATACATTTGATTGAGTGTAGTGATCTCAAGCTCACCACGCTGAGAAGGTTTAACTTCTTTAGCTTTTTTTACTACATCGTTTGGATAAAAGTAAAGACCTACGACTGCATAATTAGACTTAGGTTCAGTCGGTTTCTCTTCAATCGAGATTACATTACCTTCTTCATCAAACTCAGCAACACCATAACGTTCAGGATCATTTACATAGTAACCAAATACAGTGGCTTTGTTTTCCTCTTTTGCATTAATAATACTTTGAGCAAGCAGCTTAGTGAATCCATGACCATAGAAGATATTATCACCAAGTACCAAACAGGCATCGTCACCATCTAGAAATTTTTCCCCTAAGATAAATGCTTGAGCTAAACCATCCGGAGAGGGTTGTACGACATACTCTAAACGAATTCCTATTTCTGAACCTTTACCAAGTAGGTTTTTAAAGCTTTGTTGATCTTCTGGAGTGGTAATGATAAGGATCTCTTTTATACCTGCAAGCATTAAAACTGAAAGGGGATAGTAGATCATTGGTTTATCATAAATTGGAGTTAATTGTTTACTTACCCCTCTTGTAATTGGGTAAAGTCTGGTTCCACTTCCACCTGCTAATATTATACCTTTCACTTTTGCTCTCCTTTATTTAATTTTTCTAATCCATTGATACAGACAAAGCGGTTTGCATCAAAGTTCTTTTTTAAGATTTTGTTGTTTATCTCACCTTCATCGCTGCCGAAGCCTTTTTTATGCCACAAATGGTACACATTCGCAATGTTCCGACAAGAAACAACTTCTATACCGGCTGCACGAAAACGCCAGTTAATATCTACATCTTCTCCTATTGCAGGAAGTTTATATTCTTCGTCAAAGCCGTTTATCAAGGCGATATCTTTTTTAAAGCAAGAAAAGTTACATCCTATAAGGTAGTTTATGTTCTTTTTTGCAATAAATTTTTTGTGAATAAAACTGTTTGGTTTTATGTATATTCCATCTTCGTAATGGCGAACTTTATCATTGTGAAGTGATATAATTCTTCTTATAAAATTATTGGAAAGTTTTTTAATTGACAACTCTTTATTATATAGTTTTTGAGTGTACCCTTGTCCAAGTTCAACACGTTTTCCTGCACATACACGCTTTGGTTTTGCACAACTAAGATGCCCTTCGATAAACTTTTCATGTAGCACTACATCACCGTCAATAAAAATCAAGTACTCGTTAGAAGCTTTTCTAATAGAATTATTGAGTGCTATGTTTTTTCTCCAACCTAAATCTTCTTGTGTAAGATGGATTAGATTAGGAATATGAAGAGTTTTTATAAAAGTTGCCATTTCTAAAGAGTTACCGTCTTCAGATACAATAATCTCATCTACTTTAATTGATTGGTTTAAAATAGAATCAAGTACTAACTCAAGTGCTTTAACATTTTTGTAAACAGAAATAATAATAGTTGTTTTTATATTTTGTACCAATGAGCTCAATTACCTCTAACTTAAAATCGTTAAATTTTACCATAACTTAGCTGATTTTATACTGTCGTAAACCATTTCTGTAGAGATTTGCCTCATGCAAATATTATCACGGCATTGTTTCATTCGTTCAGTCTTATAACAAGGGGAACATTCTAGGTTTGCACTTAAAATATGTACTTTGTTTGAAGGCGTTCTATAAGGACCAGTTTGATCAGCGGGAGTAGGTCCAATTAGTGCAAA
>JARRNV010000153.1:0-3344 GCA_037384685.1 Sulfurimonas sp. | reverse complement strand
GATTCGTCCGATCTCAGACACAGGTAGAATTTTTACGATCAATTTGATTATTGCAGGATTTGCTGTATTTTCCAGTGCAATAGGTATTTTGATCTCTGAGCTAAATAAGGGGCACTTAGTAGCTATATTTAAGGAGCGAAAGATGTTGTATAAGATCGCAAGATTAAAATACCTATTGCACTGGAAAATACAGCAAATCCTGCAATAATCAAATTGATCGTAAAAATTCTACCTGTGTCTGAGATCGGACGAATCTCTCCAAAACCTACTGTCGTAAATGTTACTGCTGTTTGGTAGATCGCATCAATGATCGGAAAATCATCTATAACAACATAACCAATTGTTCCAATTAACATTACAAATACGGTTAAAATTAGGGGTAAACGAAATGCTTTTAAGTGGGGGTAAACTTCAGGAAGAAGTTTTGAGTCGGGTTTGGGAGCAATCTCCCAATTTAGAAACTTGCGAATCCTTTGTAAAAGATTCAAAATCTGTTCCTAAAACTACGAATTTTTCTTAAGTGTGCGTAATTCTTTTGCAGAAATCTTAATTTTTTTCGTTGTACCATCTTCTAATGTGATACGCACTGTTCTTAGGTTTAGTAAAAAACGACGCTTAGTTCTATTTTTTGCATGAGAAACATTATTCCCACTCATTGGCCCTTTGCCGCTGATAGCACATCTTCTTGCCATTTTAGTATCCTTGAATGATATTTTAAAGTTGCGAATTATATCAAATTAAAGCAAAACTTCAACTTAAGCCAAATAGTTTTTATAGGGCACCTCTAAAAAATTTTAGAGATACTCAAGACTAAAATACAATTTATAATTCTTTTATGTAATTATAGCTAGAATTAAACCGATTACAAAATTATTTGAAAAGTGTGCCCTTGATAACGAAAGCTCAAATAGATAACTTCATAGAAAAAATTCCACCGTCTCCTCAAATTTTAAAGCAAACAATGATGCTTTTAAATGCAGGCGAGTTAAGTAAAGCTGCAAAAGTAGCCATAGAAGATAAAGCACTTAACAGCTATCTTAAAAATATTGTCAACAAGCCTATTTTTGGTTTTAGACAAGAGGTAAATGATATATCTCAAATATTTGGAATTTTAGGGCTTTCGGGATCACAGCAGGCTGTTTACAACTATATGATCTCTTTACTTAGTCCTGCAAAATGGTCACTTTTTGAACTCAATTCTCACACTTTTTACGATCTCCAAGCACAACTTAGTTCCGTTTGGAAAAAGATATTAACTCATTTAGATATTGACGACAAAGAGATTGAAAGTGCAAGTGCCCTACTTCCGGCAAGTATTATTGTTTCAGATGCCCTTTTTGGTGAAAAGATTGATGATGTTCATCTACTAAAAAGTACTAGTGAAATCGACTATAACACCATTTTACAAAGATTATGTAAAATGGATCTTTTCGATATTTGTGAAGAGATCGCTAAAAAATGGGATATGGAACCAAAAACTTATGAGATTGTTCAAGCAGCTTCGGGTGTAAAAAGTTATGATGACCAAGAAACTATGTTACTTGGAAAATGGATGCACTTACTTCTGTTCTTTACACTCTCAAAACCGGAGTTTATAGATGCAAAACTTAATGATTTTATAGAATTTCAAGTAGATTTTGTAGAAGAGATTTACGGTGATTTTATGAATATAGTGGAAGTTGAACAATGAGAGCAGTTGTAAAAAACGGTATAGGTGTTTTTCACCCACAGGGATTTTTAGATGGAAATGCAGCGATCTCACTCCTAAGTGTTGAAGATATTGAAGCAACTGTAAAATTAAATGTAGATATGGTACTCGTTTCACTTAAACGTGTAATTTTCTTCAATAGAAACGGACTTGATGCTTTTGTAAAAATGTTTAAAAAAGTGCGTTCAGAAAAACATATAGTTGTTGGATTTTGCGACTACGATACAAAAAAATATCAAGCTATGAAAAGCTTTTATAAAGAGGGACTAAACTTCTCTTTATTTCACTCATTAGAGGTCGCAGAACTTTTCTCGACAAGCTTTAAAAATCAACAAAAAAATGTTCTTTTATATAGTAGCGACAAATCTCAACGCGCAGCTATGGCAATTGAGCTGCACGATAACGGGCATAATCCCATTATTGCGCAGTCACAAGAAGAGTTTGATGAAAAATCTCAAGCAGAAGACTCGTATGACGTAATTATAGAGAACACATATCTAGGACAGATGGGGCAAAGTGTTGCTACACGTGTTACGGGAAATGCTATTATTTACACCGTTACTTCATTTTTAGACGCTGAAATTGGAAATACGTTCAATATAGCTTACCACAATAACTCTCTTCATGTAGGATTTCGCCTTTTTATTTTTGATGCTTATAAAGTTGTGAGTATGAATATTCATGCACTTAACTTCTTTTCAAAACTGGCATCTTCTGCAGCAGAGTTTAATGCTACGATCTGTTTTGTCGGGATGAGTTTTGAAAAAACACCAAAAGAGTTTAAAGAAACACTCGAAGACGCAGGGATTATGTTTTATGAACAGATGGATGACATCTTACAAAACAAAGAGCTCTTAGAAGAACTCGGAGGAAGCAGTGCAGCCGCTACAAAAAACAAACGTGCCTTAACAAAACAAGTGGTAACTGAACTGCCGAACTTTATAGATGCTTCGGTAGCTACTATAGAGATGATGACAAATGCACAAGCAGTTAAAGAGAGTGCTAAAGTAGATAAAATTATCATCAAAGATAAAGACAATAAAATCGCAAGTTCAATCGGTTTTTACGGTGATCTTGACGGAATGGTAATTTTAGTATTTCCGTTGGGTATTGCGAAAAAAGCGTGTGAGCTTCTGATCGGTGAAACAACAGATGACAAAGATATGATTTTAGATACATTAGCTGAACTTGTAAATATCGTAGGGGGTAAGATAAAAACACTTCTTGCAGATGAAAATATAAGTGTAGATATTACACTTCCAAGAACGTATCCGGATATTGACTCTTTACTTGAAGTGACACAAGAGAGAAGTGCCGTAGAGGTTAATTTGAATTTTAGTAATGATAAGTTTGTGTTTTTCTTAACAAGATAAAAGCTGGTTTTCTCTATAATTTGAAAATTAAAACATATGGAAGATAAAATGATTAAAGTAGCACCTAGTATTCTATCTGCAGATTTTGGAAACTTGGCTCGAGATGTAAAAGAGATTTGTGAAGGTGGTTGTGATCTGGTACACGTTGATGTAATGGATGGTCACTTTGTACCAAATTTAACTATTGGACCTGTTGTTGTTAAAGCTGTAGCAAAAGCTGCAACAAAACCTCTTGATATTCACCTAATGGTGGAAAACAACAC
>JARRNV010000152.1:0-3347 GCA_037384685.1 Sulfurimonas sp. | reverse complement strand
AAAACTCTGATCTGCCTCAAAATGAAGCGGGATTTATTTTAACAGATGATTTCTCATGTGTAATTGATGAGAATCAAAATATGACAAATGTATATGCTATTGGAGATGTAGCAGCATTACAAGGATACGAGTGGCGTGCAAAACAGGGACATATTGCCGAAGTTATGGCAAAAAATGCAGTGCATAACATCTACCAAAGAGATAACGGCGGTTTTGATTTTAAAGGGTATCATGAACACCTCAATATCTTGTGTGTAATGGATAGCGGTGACGGTGCTGCATTTGTTTATAGAGATGAAAAACGTGCTTTTATGTTTCCGCTTCCTTTTATCGGCCATTGGCTCAAACGTGGTTGGGGATTTTACTGTAGAAATTCTAAACTTGGACGTATTCCAAGAATTCCTGGAATGTAGAGAAAGTTATTCCTCCTCTTGAAGCCTTCTTTTAAGTTTCATTTTACGCTTTGCAAGTTCACGCATATCTTCAGTAGTATCACTCTCATCCATAATTTCAACACCTAAAATTGTCTCAACACAATCTTCTAATGTAACAATTCCCTCTGTTTGATCATAATTATCGCGAACCAAGAACATATGATCTTTTTTAGAAATAAATAGATCAAGTGCTTTTGAAACTGGAATATTTTCATTAATAGAAAACATATCTTTTTTTATAGATTTTAAAGAGACACTATCATCTTCAAGTGCCTGTTTAAAAATTTTTTTCGTAAGCACTAAGCCACTTACATCCTCTATAGAGTTTTTATAAACAGGGATACGTGAGAATTTAAAAATAGCAGGTTGAGAATCCATCACTTCTTTAATAGTCATGTTTTCATTAAGTGCAAAAACAACACTTCTTGGTGTTAAAACTTCTGCAACCTTAATCTCACGAAGTTTTAAAATATTTTCAATTACATCTGACTCTTTCTCATCGATTACACCCTCATCTTCACTCATAAGCATACTTTCTAAAAGTTCTTCTTTTGTCATAGAGTGTGCATCTGTTTTACCTCTTGAGATCTTGTTTGTTACAGCTAATGTAAAAATAATTATAGGGTATGTCATCCAGATAAATATACGTATAAAGTAAGTTGCTACCGGAGCTAGCTGTTTCCAATAGATTGCCCCTATGGTTTTTGGAATGATCTCTGATAAAAATAAAATAGCAAATGTTAAAATAACTGAAACATATACAACGGCATCATTACCGAAAATTTTTGCAGCTTGTGCACCGACTGCTGCAGCACCTAACGTATTTGCTATAGTGTTTAAAATTAAAATAGAAGCGATAGATTTATTTATATTCTCTTTTTGAATACGTAATAACTTTCCAACGCTAGGTTTCTCTTTCTCCATTACTGCAATATATGACATACTAATCGATAACAGCACCGATTCTAATACTGAACACAAAAACGATATACCAACCGATAACAGGAAAAACAGTATCAATAGATCCAAATGTTTACTCTCTCTTTATAATAAAATATATGTAGCTAAGCCTAAAAAGCTAAAAAATCCAACCACATCTGTAACAGTGGTTAAAATCACTGTACTTCCAATTGCAGGGTCAATTTTCAACATCTTAAGTCCTAGTGGCACTACGGCCCCAAACAAACCGGCCATAAGTAGGTTTATAACCATACTTAGTCCAATAACTACTCCTAACATACTAATGTCAAACCAAAACCATGCTATAAGTCCCATAAGTATAGCAAATACAAGTCCATTCATAGACGCAATAAAGATCTCTTTTTTCAATATACGCCACGCATCACCGTTAGAGATATCTCCAAGGGCAAGCTGACGTACAACAACTGTTAACGTCTGCGTCCCGGCATTACCACCCATAGAAGCTACAATTGGCATAAGTACTGCAAGTGCTACCAAACTTTGCAATGTTTGTTCAAACATACCAATGACAAATGATGCTATGATCGCTGTTATAAGATTTATTCCAAGCCAAGTAGCACGTTTTTGCCCAGCTACTAAAACATCGTCATCCTCTTCCGCTTCATCATCAACACCGGCTAGGTGATACATCTGCTCTGTAGCATGTTCATTGATAATATCGTATATATCGTCAGAAGTTATACGTCCTAAAAGTCTTCCGTCACCATTTAAAATCGGCATAACTGAGAGATCGTACTCTTCAAAGTAGTGTACAACCTCTTTTATATCCTCTGTATCACGTGCAACTTTCGGTTCAAATGATTCTTCACTCTCTTCAATGTTTTCTTTAATTGTTTTTGTAAAATTAAAAATTAAAAGGTCATCTAAACCGACGGCATATAAAAGTTTATCTCTGCGATCAACAACAAAAAGGTTTTGAACATTTTCAAGTTCGTGCTCTTTGCGAAGTTTGGCAAATCTTTTTATAACATCTTGAACCACTTCATCTTCATATGAGGTAAACACTTCAAGCTGCATATATGCACCAGCTTCATCCTCATCATAACTTTGAAGTGTCTCAATCTCTTCTTTATTCTCATCATCAAGGTTTTTGAAAACTTCTGCAGCGACCTCTTCGTTTATATCTTCTAACTCTTCTAAAAATTCTACTTGGTCATCTGTTTCTAATTCATTTACGGCATGTAAAAGCTCATCTACACTAAGATTGCCTACAACATCCTCAAAATATCTATCAGGGAGTGCAAGAGCAACATCACCGACAATATCTTTTGGGATCAGTTTTATGGCACGTTTAAACTCTTCAGCACTTAGCTCTTTTAATAGCTTTGCAATGTCTGATGGATGCATCTCTACATCATCGTGTGTTTTTAAATAATTTTCTATCTCTTCCATCGGCGTAATTATATCCAAGTAGTATTATTTTGTGTCATATTTTGTAAGTTTGTTGTAGCGTATTATACTTTTTATCTCTTCAACATACGCTTCTCTTCGTTCTGAGTATTTATCCAAACCTTGAACAATCTGATAAACATCATTCGTAGTATAATTAAGTTCACGTAACATTGTATACTGTTTTCCTTTTGCTAAGGTGATATAATACCCCTTAACTGATTCCTCTAAGGAATCATACTTCTTAATCCATATAGTTACGTTGTTATCCCTTTTTTTCCCGGCTGCAATCCGTTTGTCACTTTTATGTATGCTCCACATTCCGTAAAGATTGTTTCCTTTATTGAAAAAGCGTGAAGTACCCCATGCACTTTCCATTGCAGCTTGTGCGATTGCTATACTTTTTGGTATCGGCTTTAAAGCCATTAATAATTCTTGATCTGTTTGTACTTTATAATATTTTTTGAGTTCATCTATCTTTTGATTAGTTTTAGAGGTGTTTATATCGTTTTTTATATCTAAGTAAGTTTTTTCTCTTTGATT
>JARRNV010000151.1:0-3371 GCA_037384685.1 Sulfurimonas sp. | reverse complement strand
GATCAATTACGTTATCAAGTGCTCGAATAGCAACAGGGACAATGCGATCGATATCTTCTTTTGTATTTATGCGAGATAAGTTTACAGATGCCAAGTTACAAACGGCAGTAGCACCGTCAACTTTCTCTTTTTCAACTACGAAAATTGCTTTGCCATTTAAAGTGTCAAGCGCAGTTACTTTTTTAGCCGGTTTTTCTATGCCGCTATCAACTTTAATAAGCTCTTCCTCTTCATAGCTTTCATAGCTACCATCTTCAAAAATGAACTTGATTTTATAATGGTTAGGTTGTGTGTTTTGAAAAATTTCAGTACAAAGGTTAGAACTTCTAATAACACCGTAATGATCATTTGGATTTGCGCGGTTTGCATTATCTTTAAAACATAAAAAAGGGCTACCTGTTTCAAAGTAAGATGTAAGAATTTTTTTCCATAAAGCTTTTGCTTTTACTTTTTCTTTTATAATACTTTCATCTTGCTCTAGCTCTATATATTTTTTCTCAAATGCTTCACCGTGTAGTTCTGTAAGCTCTCTAGTATCGTATGGATCGAAAAGTGTCCAGATTCCATCTTCTTGAACACGTTTCATAAAAAGATCGTTGATCCAAAGAGCAGGGAATAGATCGTGAGCACGACGACGTTCTTCTCCTGAGTTTTTCTTAAGATCGAGAAAATCATTTATATCTATGTGCCAAGGTTCTAAATAAACAGCGATAGCACCTTTTCTAGTTCCTAGTTGATCTACAGCGATTGCAATGTCGTTTGTTATTTTAAGAAACGGTACAGTTCCACCTGCTGCATTTTTATGTCCATCAATATATGATCCCATTGAACGAACTTGTGTCCAGTCCCATCCAATTCCGCCACCGAATTTAGAAAGCATTGCCATCTCTTGATAACTGTCAAAAATACCTTCAATATTATCTGGAGTTGAACCAATGTAACAAGAGCTTAATTGATGTCTTGTTGTTCTTGCATTTGAGAGAGTAGGGGTAGCCATCATCACTTCAAATTTTGAGATCATGTCGTAAAATTTTATTGCCCATTCATGACGATTTTCTTCACGTTGAGCTAAGAACATAGCTATAGCCATAAACATGTGCTGCGGAAGCTCTATAGGGTTTCCTTGACGGTTTTTTATAAGGTATCTGTCATAAAGTGTTTTTACACCAAGATAGTTAAACTGTAAGTCGCGCTCCGGTTTTATATGTTTTTCCAGCTCTTTAAGATCATACATATCTTTTAAGCCTAAAAGGATACGACCCTCTTTTTCACCACGCTCAAAATATTTTTCTAATGAACAATAACCGGTAAATTCATTTACTTCATGATACAGATTATAAAGGAAAAGACGAGCTGCAACAAAAGTCCAGTTTGGAGCATCGATATCGATCTTATCCACTGCAGTCTTTATGAGTGTTTGCTGGATCTCTTTAGAGGTTATTCCATCACGGAAATGAAGTTGTGCATCAACCTCTAGTTCACTTTGGCTTACACCGCTTAAATCTTTTACTGCTGCCGAAGTGTATTTTTGAATTTTTGTTACATCTAATGGTTCTGTTCTGCCATTTCTTTTTATAACTGTGATCATAAATTGTCCTATTTTGATTGTAGATTTTTTAGTAAATAATCAAGAAATGATTTACTAAAAAACCACTGTTAGATAAACTTGATTTTATCCATAGTAAACTTTAAAATTGATGAAATCATTTGAAAATTTATATATATAATTTGAGGTAATGTTTACGATAATATTTTAGTAGTTTGAACAATTTATAACTTTGTTTCGAAGTGTTTTATTGTAGTTTTTCTGGATAAAGATTTTTATGAATAGTTATTGTTATGTAAGTTGTGTTTAAACTACCTAAAACTCATTTACTCCAATTTATTGGGCAACATATTTTCGTCGAAAATATGTGCTCCATAAATTACGAGTTTTAGGCAAAAACTCTTTTGAAGATAGCATCTACGTTTTTAGTGTAGTAATCATAGTTGAAACACTCTCTGATCTGCTCTTCAGATAATTTACTTCTAAGTTCATCGTCTGCTAAAAGATGGTTCAGGTAAAGTGATTCACCGTTTTCATTTGTAGTTGGTTTTCCTTGACCAATCTCTTCCCATACTTTCATTGCATTTCTTTGAACAATTCTATAAGCATCTTCACGACTGACACCTTGCTTTGGAAGCTCAAGTAATACTCTTTGAGAGAATACAAGTCCACCGGTAAGGTTTAGGTTTTTCATCATGTTCTCAGGCATAACTGTTAAATTTGCAATTACAGAGTTCATGCGGTGAAGCATAAAGTCAGTTGTAATGAAAGCATCCGGTAGCCAGAATCTTTCAGTAGAAGAGTGTGAGATATCTCTTTCATGCCATAATGCTACGTTTTCCATTGCAGGGATAGAGTATGCTCTAATCATACGACAAAGACCTGTAATATTTTCAGTTAGAATAGGATTACGTTTATGAGGCATTGCCGAAGAACCTTTTTGCCCTTTTGCGAAATACTCTTCAGCTTCATAAACTTCTGTTCTTTGAAGATGTCTAACTTGAACAGCAAACTTCTCAACTGAAGAAGCGAGTAATGCTAAAGCAGTTGCAAGTCTTGCATATCTGTCACGATGAACAACTTGGTTTGAACAAGGCTCAGGTTTTAAACCTAATTCTGCCATTGCCAGTTCTTCTAATTCTAACGGTGCATGAGCAAAGTTACCCATAGCTCCTGAGATTTGACCAACAGAGATAACCTCCATAGTCTCTTCAAGATTTTTCAAATGGCGTGCAACTTCATCATACCAAACTGCTAAAGTTAATCCAAATGTAATTGGCTCACCATGTATACCATGACTACGTCCAACCATTAAAGTAAACTTGTGTTCTTCAGCACGCTTCTTAATTGACTCCATTAACATTTTTACATCTTCTATAATGATTGTTAAAGAGTCTCTCATTTGAAGTGCTACACCAGTATCAACTGCATCTGAAGATGTCATACCGTAGTGGAACCATCTAGATTCATCGCCAAGTGATTCTGAAACAGATGTGTTGAAAGCGATAAGGTCATGTTTTGTAACTGCTTCGATCTCTTCAATTCTCTCAACAGAGAATGTAGCATTTTCTACAATCTTCTTACAATCTTCATCAGGAATTAGCCCAATTTTATTCCAAGCTTTTACAGCTGCTTTTTCTACTTCTAACCATGCAGCATATCTTGCATGTTGTGTCCAGTGCTTACTCATCTCTTCACGAGCGTATCTTTCTACCATTTATAACCCTTATATAATATGTTATCATTCGCATAATTTAAATATCGTATTTTACTATATAGATGATGAAAGAGGGATTAATTGCCGTTTGTAATTGAGAAGTACATT
>JARRNV010000150.1:1544-4936 GCA_037384685.1 Sulfurimonas sp. | reverse complement strand
TGCTCCTCAAAAAATGCTTTATCTGAGTGCTGATTATTTAAAAGAAGCAGGTCTTAGTGCAGACTACCAGTTCTATACAGGTCTAAAAACACTTTTCCATTTGCCAGAAGTTGCTACTGCTCTTGAAAAAGTACAAAGCCAGTATGATACGATCAAAAGTAACTATTCACACTTTTTGCAATCTGTAGATGTTCAAGGGAAAAAAGCCACTTTTGTTCATGCTTATGAAAAAGAGGTTTATGATGAAGACTTTGATGAGTATACAAAAGAGAGTGTTTCTGAAGAGCTTGAAGTTGAATATGACTTTTTACATGTAGTTCCACCTATGAGTCCTCCTGAAGCGCTTATGAGTTCTGATCTTATAAGTGGTATGGGTTGGCTCGATGTTGACAAATATTCACTCCAACATACAAAATACCCTAATGTTTTTGGGATCGGAGATGTTTGTGGCATACCTATGGGAAAAACTGGAGGAAGTGCGAGACACCACGGACCGATATTGACAGACAATCTCATCTCTGTTATGAAAGGAAAAAAACCTAAAGAGAAATTTGATGGTTACACTGTATGTCCGTTAAAAACTGAGTATGGAAAAATACTTATGGCAGAGTTTAATTATGAAGGTCCTAAACCAACTATACCGTTTTTAGATATAGATAAACCTCGCTGGATGTGGTGGGCATTTGATCTTTACATGTTAAAACCAATGTATAAATACCTAATGCTTCCGGGTTATTTTTAATGGGTAGTACACACTGAACACACATCAAAACTTTTAAAACAAAGTTCAGCTAAATCGGTGTCTGCTAAATCTATCATGGTTTTTTGTGCGATACCGGGATTTTGTTTCGTGCCGTTTGAGAGATTCCATTGTGTCGGTGTTATGATCTCATACTCTTGGATCTTCCCCTCTTTTAGTTCAACTTTATGTATAAGTGTTCCGCGTGCAGCTTCGACTGCTCCACATCCACTTCCACTTAATTCATTTATAGGTAGTATAGGCTCTATGTATGAAGGCTCGTCAAGTTGAATCTGTGTTAAGAGTTCTTTAGAATGGTGCAGTAGTTGAACAACTTCACATACACGAGCCAAAATTCTACTTAATAGACTATCGCCGTAACGTCTGTGAGCATCTTTTATGAGTGCTTTTTTTCTTACCATAGCACGAGCTAAAGGACCGACTTCATAAAACTTCTCTTTGTACATCACATTTTTTGCAAATGAATTTTCTAGTGGATACTCTTTGACATCATCGATCCCGATATTGTAATTTATTCTCGTTTTTATCGATTTTCCCCGTTTAAAAAAGCTGTTCTCACCAAATACAATAAAGCGGTCATAACTCTTTGCTAACTCATCCCAACTGTTTTCTCTTATCTCATTAAGTAAGTTTGGCAAATCACCCTCTTGCTGGAAAAGTGTTTCAATAGAGTTACATGTCAAAAATGCACTGGAATCAGCCATAACCAAGTTCTCTTCAAAAAAACGGATAACGGTATCAATATAGTTCGATACTTGAATAATCTCTAATGCACTCGGTGAACTTATAACACCCCCTACAATAGCATACGAGTTGTGTGGATACTGCCCTGCAAAGGTAGCAATTGCTTTTGCCATAATATTGGAAGGATATGCGGCTTTTAAGACCTCTTGTTTTTTTCCAAATAGCGGATAAATTGTTAAATAGAACCACTTAAGATGGTTATGTATAAGCTCAAAATTAAGTGTAAGTTCCCGAATAATTTTTGCTTTTTGCGAAATTTCAAGATTAGTGTAACAATCCTCAAGCGCATTAACCGTAGCCATAAGATGTGCATGATTACAAATCCCGCATACTCTTGGGTTGATCACTAAAGCATCCAGAGCCGGACGACCTTTTAAAATAGTTTCTATTCCTCTAGTTGAATGAAATCCGATGTCTACAAAGTCAATCTTTCCTTGATCGAAAGAGAAGTTTAACTCAGCTTCCCCTTCTATCTTCTCGATCACTTTAATCATTTAAAATCCTTTTGTAGAATCGCTCTATTTTAAATGCTTTTGCAACTCCGGCAACTCCTAAATATGCACGTTTTGGTACACCTAAAGGTAAAAACTCGGGTATACCCATATTTTTCTTTGTTGCAAAAAGATTTATTTTTGGAAAAGTGGGTTCACTGCATCCGACACAAGGGTGCCCTTCTCGTGTTTTTGAGTTTACCTCATTCCAAAGAATTTTGTTACAGCTATTATGAGTATATGGGGCTTGGCATCCATGATCGTAATACATACACCCTTCTAAACTTCCATACATATAGTTATCTACTTTATATTCAAAATATTCATTTCGAATACATCCATTATGTACGGTAAATCCGTAAAACTCTTTTGGACGCAGATATTCATCAAGATGGAGTTGTAGTGAGCTTTTAATACTGTAAAGTGTTGTAGCAAGTATTTCCGGTTGGATCGGACATCCAGGAAGTGAAATCGTTTTATGGTAAAAACTGCTATAAATATTTATAGGTTCACTTTTATCAAAATGTAATCCCGTAACATCTTTTTGTGATTCACTAAAAATACCCCCGAAAGTTGCACATGTCCCTACGGTTATAACTTTTTTTGCGATCTGTGCATATTTTTTAATAAGGGTTTCTATAGGGGTGTTTATACGTTTAAAATCTTTTGAAACAGCACCTTCAATAATAAGAATATCACATCCGATCTCTTTGGAAATCATATCTTCAAGTGTATATGCTGATTCTATTACTGGGTGATATATAAACTCAAAATCTTCTAAAAATTGTTGCAGTTGCGGGTAGTTAAAAAAACTGTGGGTATTGCCGTTACAAGAGATAGCACTCAGCCATACAACACCCGTTTTCATCGATCAACTCTTACTTAAAGCTCTGTAGATATTTTCTGTTATATCATCTACATAATCGTCTAACTCTTTAGGGAGAATTTTTTCCCCTCTAAGAAAAACCATACCGCCAAGATAACCCATAAAAAGACCAAAAGCGCTAAAAAAGTCTTGATCTCTCAAGTCTCCGCACTTTACACCCTCTTCAAAGTAGATCATAATCTCTGTTACAAAATCGTTTACACACACCATCCCTTCACAATCCTCTTTAAAAACTTCACGAGTTGAAAGGTATATACGAAGAAAATAGTCTATCATCTCAGGTTTTAAAATAGCTGTTTGGAAATAGACTTGAACGATTTTTCTCGTTTTTTCTTTTGTGGAGATATCTTCTTCATTGATAAGACGTAGTTTTTGACCTAAATAATTTGAGATGTACTTTATAATCTCTTTTGCTAAAATATCTTTTGATTTGAAGTAGTTGTACATATTACCGACACTCATCTTAAGAGCTATGGCTATGTCAGGGATCGTTGTAGTATAGAACCCTTTG